>JAFDYM010000183.1 GCA_018267435.1 Bacteroidota bacterium
ACAAAGAAGTTAAAGTCGAGCCTTGCACCCAAACCTGCATCTACAGCAAACTCCTTCCAAAAGCGTTTAAACTCAAAATTGCCCCCTACACGGGTATCTTCCCTTATGGTCCACACGTTACCTGCATCTATAAAAAAGGCGCCTTTAAACCACTTGTAAATATCGAAGCGGAACTCGGCGTTTAACTCCATTTTTATATCGCCCGTTTGGTTAAAGAAACCTATGTTTTTCTTCTCCCCCGTCTCAGTGTTATAAGTTGCAGGGTCTACATACGAGCCTGGCCCCACTTCGCGTATCAAAAAGCCGCGCAAGCTATTAGGCCCACCCACAAAAAACTGCTTTATGAAAGGCAAGGCATAGCTATTGCCATAAGGCACACCTGTACCTACAAAAGTACGTATGGCAAACATACCGTGCTGGCGAATTTTAAAGTAGTTGCGCCAATCCAATTCAAACCTAAAATACTGCGAAAAAGGCTTCTTGAAGATGTAATATATCGAGTCGTTAACCGACTTTGTATTAGCCGCCTTAAAGCCCGCGTATATGATGTTACCCGCAGTTTCAACCGCCGTTTTCAAATACATGTATCGCCTATCGGCAGCGCCACGCTGGTTATCGTATATAAAAGTGTAATTGGGCCCTATTATTACCTGCTCTTCAAAGCTACTTTTCAGTATGGGGTTTCGGTTTAACCTATCAGTAAACTCCGTACCCGTTTTAGGCAATAAATAAAAGGTAATGGTAAATGGATTCAGCAAATGCCTACGCATAGGGTTATCGTTCCATTCATAACCAAAACTAAGGTTAAAGTTGTGCAACTGATATAGAAACACCACATCGCCCGATGTATCAAAGTCGAATCGGTGCTCGAAAGCATAACCAATATTCAAGCGCGTTTTAGGATTCGTATTTTTCTTGAACAACTTATCTCTAAATGGAATCAAAAACCTATTCAAGTAGTACGTGCTTGAAACATTTACATTGGTAGTAATCAACTGCACCCTATCCTTGCGACTAAACTTAACCTGTGCACCCGCCGAAACATCGAGCAAAAACTGGTCAGCCCTGTGCGATATGTTTTTGTTTTTATACGATATAGAACCGAGTGTACCAAGCAAACCTTCGTTACTTACATTCACCTCGGCGCTTACGCCCCACTCCTGCCGCTTGGCGGGTGTAAGTGCTATCAAGCAATCAAGGTAGTTGCCTATCCTATCCTTGGCTTTATAAAAATCCATACTTATAAAGCGGAATATGCCCAACTGCGTAAGCCTTATAAGCGAACGGGTTTCATTATCGCGCACATAGTACATGCCACGCTTTAAGAATATTACATCGCTCAACACATTCTTACGTATTACTGGCCTTTGCGAGAGTATGTAGTATTCACTGCTATCGCCCGCTATTATGGTATCTCTGCGCAACGTATCGCGCAAGGCCTCTATGGCGTAGTCGGTTACAATGTAAAAGTTGTTCAGCTTATACTTTTCATGCACCGAGGTATCGCTAGGCTGGTTCACTATCACCTTTATGTTTACTACCTGCGGCGTTGTACTTGTATCAAGCGCATAGGTTACATACTCGCGGTTAAAATAATAGTAGCCACTATTGCGCAGCACCCCTTCTATGCGCTCGCGCTCAAGCCTTAGGTTGGCAGCCTCCCATCTATCACCCTCCTTTAGCAGTGTTTTATGCCTGCTTAGGTGCACAAGCGAGTCGGTACTATACTTACCATTCGGAAAAGTAACCTTACCTATCTTCCAGGCTGGCCCTGTGTTAATGGTATAGGTTACGCTCGTTTTGTTGCTTTTGGTTATAGAAGAATCGATAACCTGCGCGTGGAAGTAACCGAAGTTGAACATGTAGTTCTCCATCAACTGTTGGCTTTTGAACTGTGCTATAGAGTCATATATCACAGGCGGTTCGCCTACTTTATCTATCAACCATTGGCGGAACTTTGTAAGCTTTTTCTTCTGCGTAGCCGAATAATACAGCCACATACGGAAAGGCATAATACCCAAAAACTTTCTGTTCGGTTTCTGCGCAGCTATATTGCCAAGGTCCTCACGCACTTTATCGCGCACCAGTACTGGTAGCTGCTTCTTATTAGCTATATCTATTTTGTTGCGAACCAATAAACTTTGGCCCTCGGGCAGGTTTTTAGCCACCTTACACGATGGTAACATGCAGGCTACTAAAGCAAAAATAAGTATGGAATAAATGTAGCTTCCAGTATTCTTCACCATCAAAAACCGCAATTTATTGCATCTTTATTTTTCATTTCAGCTATGCTTACCAAACCGCAAATAACTTACATACGGTCGCTGCACCAAAAAAAGTTTCGCCAAATGTATGGCAAATTTTTGGTAGAAGGCGACAAGCTAGTGCGCGAACTGCTGGCCAGTAACGTCAAAACCGATGCCATTTATGCATTGGAAGGCTGGAAAAACGCAAATAACTCGGCGAAACAAGAAATTACTCTTGTAAGCCCAAGCGACTTGGAGCGTATAAGCACGCACGATAGCCCCAACCAAGTGGTGGCTATAGCCGATATACCTAAGCACGAAGCGGCAGACCTTAATCTTGCCCCTGCCTTGTACATAGCGCTCGACCAGATACAGGACCCCGGCAACGCAGGCACCATCATACGCATAGCAGATTGGTTCGGCATCAATACCGTTTTCTTTTCCGAAGGCTCGGTAGATGTATACAACCCCAAGGTGGTTAGCTCGGCCAAGGGCTCACTGTTCCGCACGGCTTGCCACTATGTTAACCTTGCCCAACTTTTCGAAGCCAATAAAGCCCTACCTGTGTATGGCACCTTTATGGAAGGCGAGAATATTTACAAAACCGAACTAGCCAGCCAAGGCTTTATAGTAATAGGCAATGAAGCAAACGGCATAAGCCAAGAGGTAGCGGGTTATGTTACCAACAAAATCTCCATCCCTAACTTCGGCAAGGCCGAATCGTTAAATGCTGCTGTAGCTACGGGCATAGTAGTAAGCGAGTTTAAGCGCAAATAAAAAAAGGCTGCCCCTTTCGTGGACAGCCCTACTAAAAAACTAAACAATGCCAAGGTGCTCATACTTGGCTATTGCTACTATGTGTTGAAAGAAGCGTTTTCATAGGTTCAAAGAATATCTTCTTTCAATACCACAAATTTAATATCAATCATTAACACTTTACAATTTCCGAGCACAACATCTGTATGTTTTACAGTAATATGACAAACGCCATACCTTTAAACAGATATGGCGTTTACTATATAGATACACAACAGGCGTTTCTAATTCAAGTTGTACTTAACGTGCATATTGTCCAATTCGCGCAGAAAGTCGTTGTTTAACTCGATTTTCTTATTGGTAGAATTTAAACCTATAGCTATACCCTGACTTAAGTCAATCAGCTTAACGCGTATCTTAATATCGCCTGGGTAGCGCTCGAACAATTTGTTCAACTCTTCGATAGATGTTTCACTAATATGCTCTACTGGCATATCAAGGGTTAGCGTCTTCGTTAGTTTAGAACGTATCTCCGATAGCAGTTCTATCTTCGTTATCTTAAACTCATACTCCTTGCCATCCCACCTGGTTTGGTAGCGGCCCGTAATGTGCAGCATGGCCGCATTGGTTTCGGCAAAGGTTTTAAAAGCCAAGTAATCCTTACCAAACAGGGCGAAGTTATAGGTTCCGTCAAAGTCCTCTATACTAAACCTGCAATACGAGTTACCGTTCTTTGCAATTTTAGTCTCGGTAGAAGTTATTATACCCGCTATCTTCAGTTCTTTCTCCTTCTGGTTCTCTATATCATTCAGCTTACAGTTGGTAAACCTTTCTATCTCCAGCTTATAATCATCTAGCGGGTGGCCGCTTAGGTATATACCTATCACCTCTTTCTCTTTCTTCAGCTTCTCTAGTAGGCTCCACTCCTCGCATGGGCTTACTGGTGGTTCCATTATATCGCTACTGCCTTGGTCCATACCACCGAACAGCGAGTTCTGGTTGCTGTTCTGCGCGTTCTGTAAGCTAGCACCATACTTGGTAGCCTTATCTATCACTGTTAGGCCATCCTTCTTATCGGGCGTAAAATACTGCGCGCGGTGGTAAGCAAAACTATCAAAGGCCCCTGCTAGCGCAAAAGCTTCAAATGCGCGCTTGTTTACTGCACGTAGATTGCTGCGCTTCGCAAATTCGAATATGCTGGTATACGGACCATTGGCTACACGCTCTTTTATTACTTCTTCCACCGCTGCTTCGCCCACGCCTTTTATAGCAGATAATGCAAAGCGTATATCGCCTTTCTTGTTCACCGAAAAGCGCACATCACTTTCGTTCACATCAGGGCCCTTTACTGCCAAGCCCATGCGCTTACACTCTTCCATAAAGAAGGTTATCTTCTCTATATTGCTCTGGTTGTTCGTCATTACCGCAGCCATGTACTCAGCAGGGTAGTTCGCCTTTAGGTATGCAGTTTGGAACGCCACAAATGCATAACAAGTACTATGCGATTTGTTGAAGGCATACTGAGCAAAGGCCTCCCAGTCTGTCCATACCTTGTTCAATATTTTCAGGTCGAAGCCTTTGGCGGCAGCGCCATCCATAAACTTACCCTTCATCTTATCCAGCGTAGCGCGGTCCTTTTTACCCATGGCCTTACGCAGTACGTCGGCATCGCCTTTGCTAAAGCCTCCTATCTTCTGCGATAGCAACATCACCTGCTCCTGATACACCGTAATACCGTAGGTATCTTTTAGGAACTCCTCCATCTCTGGCAAGTCATACGTTATCGGTTCGCGGCCATGCTTACGGGCAATGAAATTTGGTATGTACTGTATCGGGCCTGGGCGGTACAATGCGTTCATGGCTATCAAGTCGTTGAACTTATCGGGTTTCAACTCCTTCAGGTACTTTTGCATACCCACACTCTCAAACTGGAACGTGGCATTGGTTTCGCCCTTCTGGTATAGCTCAAATGTTTTAGGGTCATCTAGCGGCACATCGTCTATCACTATATCTAGGCCGTAGTTTTGCTTTATTAGGCGCAGTGCATCGCGTATAATGGTAAGGGTTTTCAAACCCAAAAAGTCCATCTTTATTACGCCCGCATCCTCTATCACCTTACCTTGATATTGGGTAAGGTACAAGTCCGTATCCTTGCTGGTAGCTACAGGTATAATGTCCGTCAAATCTTTCGGTGCAATGATGATACCTGCAGCGTGTATACCGGTACCGCGCACCGAGCCTTCCAATATCTCAGCCTCGTGCAGTACTTTGCTTTCCATACTACCTTCGTTATCGTAGTGCGCACGCAGCTTCTTCACCTCTTCTATCTCCTCGCTGCTTAGGCCTTCTTTATCCTTTAGGCTCTTGTCGCCATCAAGCGGAGCGTGCAGCACGCGGCCAAGCTCTATACCTGGCTTCTCCGGCACCATCTTAGCCAACATGTTAGAGTCGTTCAATGGCAAATCCAACACACGCGCTACATCCTTTATACTCATTTTGGCAGCCATAGTACCATAGGTAACTATCTGCGCCACTTGGTTTTTGGTATACTTATCTACTACGTATTTTATAACCTTATCGCGGCCTTCATCATCAAAGTCCGTATCAATATCGGGCATGCTCTTACGATCGGGGTTCAGGAACCTCTCGAATAGTAAATCATATTTTATCGGATCTATATTCGTTATACCAGTGCAATACGCCACCACCGAGCCCGCCGCCGAACCACGGCCAGGGCCTATCAATACACCTAAGTCGCGACCAGCCTTAATGAAATCGGATACGATCAAGAAGTAACCTGCAAAACCCATTAGCTTAATGGTGTTCAATTCGAAGTCTATACGTTCTTGCTTATCGGGCGTTAGGTCATCTTTATATCGCGCACGCGCACCTTCCATGGTAAGGTGGCGTAGGTATTCCCATTGGTTCAACACATCATCTGCGTGTACCTTAAACTCATTTGGTATAGGGAAGTTAGGCAACAATATATCCTGCTTCAATTTCAAGTGGTCCACTTTGTCCACTATCTCCTGCGTGTTATCAAGCGCCTGCGGTATGTCATGGAACAACTGGCCCATTTCCGCTTGTGTTTTAAAATAGAACTGGTCGTTGAAAAAGGCAAAGCGTTTGCCCTTCATCTGCACATCATCATCGGTAAACTCGCGCATGGCAGGCGTACTCTGCTTCTCGCCCGTATTTATACATAGCAATATATCATGCGCGTTCGAGTTCTCTTGGTCAATGTAGTGCGAGTCATTCGTGCAAATCACCTTTACGTTGTACTCCTTGGCAAACTTCAACAGCACTTCATTTACTTTGTCCTGCTCCTGCATGCCGTGGCGCTGTAGCTCTATGTAGTAGTCTTCGCCAAACAGGTTATACCACCATTCAAACACCTTGCGGCCTTCTTCCTCGCCTTTGCGCAATATGGCTTGTGGCACCTCGGCACCTATGCAGCACGTAGTTGCTATTAAACCTGTATGGTACTGTTCTATCAAGCCCCTATCTACGCGAGGATACTTGCCGTATAAGCCATCTATATAACCTAGCGAACATATCTTTACCAAGTTCTTGTAGCCTTCGGCGTTCTTAGCCAATAGCAATTGGTGGTAGCGCTTATCTTTTTCTTCCTTGCTAAATTTTTTGCGGAAACGGTCTTCCACTACATATACTTCGCAGCCTACTATGGGCTTCACTTCTTTGCCATCGGCGGTTTTGTGCTTGCTGGCCTCGGCCACAAACTCGAACGCGCCGAACATGTTACCGTGGTCGGTCAAGGCCAAGCCACGCATACCATCGGCGGCGGCTTTCTTAAACATACCTTTAACACTGGCTGCACCGTCAAGCAACGAAAACTGGGAATGGCAATGCAAGGGCGCAAACTGTGGCATATATCTTCTCTCTTTATTTCTGTTAGATGTTCGGGCACGTAAGGCTTAGCCCCCGAAAGGAAGCCCAAATTTAATGTATTTTGAGAGGAGAAACGGGCTGTGTGGAAAAATTAACGAAGCCCGTAAAAACAGGTAGAGCCGCATCATGATGCGGCTCTGTTAAATTGTGGTATTTTGTGTCTCTATCGGCGAGTTTCCTCACTCGCCGAAATGAATTTTATAACCTTGAGACGCAAAGTATTGCGTCTCTACAATGCAAAATTACGCCTGTGCAGTAGGCCCAAAGTTCATCGGGTAAGGCGATGCCTCGCGGTCTTCTATCTGCCCAAACTGCTGTTCATATTTTTTAATGTTATCTGCCAATGCTTTCATTAGGCGTTTGGCGTGCTCAGGTGTCAGCAGCACACGGCTCTTTACTTTCGCCTTCGGCATACCCGGCATTATGCGTATAAAGTCTACCACAAACTCCTGCGGCGAGTGCGATATAATAGCCAAGTTGGAGTAAGTGCCCTCCGCTATTTCTTCAGGCAATTCTATATTCAGTTGGTTCTGTTGGTTCAAGTTTTCTTCTGACATTGTTTCATTTTATTTCATCGAAAATACATTATTGCCACAAAGGCACGAAGGCACAAAGATTTTTTTAATACAAATTATAGGCCTTACTGCTGCGCCTTGCGCTTTTAGTCTGCGCACCACGTGCCTACATGCTGTACCGTATTTCGCTTTAGAAAATAATACAAGATGCATTTACAAGGAGACACGGAGTTAATAGAGTCTCACAGAGTAATAAATGTGAATTAAATTAAAAATAATCTCTGTATTCTACCTCTGTGTTCTCTGTGCCTCCGTGCGAGATTTGTATTTAAACTATCGCGAGAACTACTTCAAATTTGTCAGCATCACCTCAAAGAAACTAATCGTTTCCATGTAGTCCTTCACACCTACTTTTTCGTTGATGCCGTGTATGCTACGCACTTGCTCAGGCTCCATACGCACAGGTAGAAAGCGGTAGGTATTCTCCGTTATATCTTGAAAGTGCTTCGAGTCGGTACTACCTATCATTAGGAACGGCGTAACTATCGCATCAGGAAAAACCTCCGCCGCTGTTTTCTGCAACAACTGAAAACCATACGTAGATGAGTTACTATGTTTCGATGGCTCCGATACCTCGCGCGGTGTAACTATCACGCGCGGATCTTCGATGATGTCCTTTGCGTTCTGTATTACGTCCTTAGTGGTCTGCCCCGTCAGTACACGGTAGTTCACCTTGGCACTTACCTGTGTAGGTATTAGGTTTTCCTTTACACCGGCATTGAACACCGTAGCGACTTCGGTAGTGCGTAGCAAGGCATAGCCTTCGGCACTCTTCTCATACTCCTTCATTATAAGTGGCTTGAACAACCACCTGTTTGCAAACACAGCATTGAATGGGCTCTTCATCTCCGGCCCTACATATTGCAGAAACTCGTCTACAGGCTCCGATATTGTATGTTGGTCGGGGTTATCGTGTAGCTTCTTCACAGCAGCTACCAATACATCCATTGCTGTTTCGCGCGGCGGGCGGCTGCTATGCCCACCAGGCATATTTACCGATAGCTCCAAGGTTATATAACCTTTTTCCGCAGTACCTATCAAAGCCACAGGTCGCTCTATGTTCGGCACTAAGCCTGTTGATACCAAGCCGCCTTCATCTATATAAAATTCAAACTTGGTGCCTTGCGCCTTAAAGTACTCTGCCACTTTCGCAGCGCCTTGCATACCACCAGCTTCCTCATCGCTACCAAATGCAAAGTACACCGTACGCTCAGGCGTAAAGCCTTTCGCCAATAATTTATTCGCTGCTTCCATTAGGCTTATTACTGCGCCCTTATCATCAAGCGTACCACGGCCCCATATATAGCCCTCTGCCACATCGCCGCTAAAGGCATCGTGCTTCCATTCTTTCAGCGTTGTTTCTTCTATAGGCACTACGTCTAGGTGCGCATAGTATATCACAGGCTTGGAAGTAGTATTCTTGCCATTCCATGTTAGCAACATACTGCGTTGATTAATGATAGTATCACCCAGCTTTTCAAATACCAATGGATAAGTAGTCTTCAAAAAAGTAAAGAAAGAATCGTAAGTAGCCTGCACCATCATAGCTGTATCGTCGTACGATATGGTACGCATTTTAATAGCATCACTTAAGTGCGCTACGGCAGCGCTATCTATGGCTACATCTTTACGTTTGCCATCGGCAGCTACAATCTGCTTGCTTTTAAAGCCTTTAGTTTTTATTACAACTACCGCTACCAGGGCTACAACTACTACAAGCAAGCCCAACAATATCTTCTTCATGCTTATGGTTTAAGGGAACGGCAAAATAATACAAAAGTGAAAAGTGAAAGGTGAAAATGTAAGCGTATTTTGCTTGCGTTTTCACCTTTCACTTTTAATCTTTCATCCTAGCTTTAGTTTATTCTCCTCCAAAACACTACCGCTACGTTGTTAGGGCGCGTTTCATTTGCCACGTTTCCACTCGAAAAAGTAGTGGCATTCAACGTAAATGTGTGTGTATGGTCGGGCACGGTGTGTGTATGGCTAGGCTCCGTACTTGTATTGCGCTGCTTTATCCAGTGGCGGTGTGCATACATAGGCACTGTGTGGTTGTGCGCGCCATCGGTGGTTATAGTATGTGTATGCGCAAAACACGTACTGTTCAATTGCCCCATAAAGTTGCCCGCGGTAGGCCTTCCATCCCATCCTGTACCACAGGTAGAGGGGTTACTTTCACCAAACCCACCGCTTTGGCAGTTCGACGCTAGGTTATCGTCATAAGGTATCCATGTAGCACCACTTAAGCCCGCGGTAGCTACTGTTGTAGCACTACCACCGTGGTTGTGCGCACCATTGTTACCACTACCTATATCAGTATAGTTGGTAGTAGTTCCTGTAGCCCCGCCCCACCAAAAAAAGTTATCGCTTATAGTATTACCGTTGCCGTCGCCGTTGCCTGTCCCTACATCATATACGCGCGAGTCATCGTTGCTCCAGTTGCCGCCCCAAGTGTGGCTATGCGCACCCGATGCTGATGTAGACAAAACACCAGGGCCATTAATTATGCCCGTTACGCTATGCCCATGGTTTTCGGTAGCAAAGGCTTGTGTAGTGCCAGTAAGCGCAGCACCCGAGGCCACGTTGGCATTGCCGCCGCGTGCGCGTATAAACTCGCCATTTGCTATATCAAATGCTTGCCACTGTGTACATGGATAAATAGTGTTAGGATCCGCCGCAGGAAACCATTGTATATATGTAGCACCTATTGGTGGTGTATTTACATTTTGCCAGCAAGTGCCTGTATATATTTCTGCCACACCTTTAGTGGTATTATAGCGTATAGTGCCTATAGGTGCACCTGCAGGCTGCTGGGCTGTAGTACCAGTAGGCAAACCAATACCGCTTGTAGCATTTACCTGAAACGCAACTGTTGGTGTAGTTGTGTTCAAACCAATATTAGTGCCTGATTGATATAGCACCGTATTGCACAAAGTAGTAGGTGAGGCAAACATGGCCACATAGTTGGCGCTAGCTGTAGGGCAAATGTTACCCAAACCAGTAGGGCCAGTTACGCCTGTAGGTCCCGTTGGCCCAGTATCGCCAGTAGCACCATTAATACCGTTAGTACCATTTGTACCAGCCACACCTTGTACACCTTGCGCGCCTGTAGGGCCAGCTACACCTTGCGGCCCCGCTACCCCCTGTATGCCTTGGGCACCGGTAGCACCAGTAGGGCCTGCTACACCTTGTATACCTTGTGGACCAGCCACACCTTGCAAG
>JAFDYM010000184.1 GCA_018267435.1 Bacteroidota bacterium
AAACGAATATATATAAGTTTAAAAACGGTAAAATTACCGATGTGGAGTTTCATGTGTCGATAGCAACTATTAAACTTGTGCGCACTAACTAAATCATACCATGAGCGATTTTCAGAAGAAGTTGGAAGAGATGAGGGCAAGGCAAGAACAGGCTTTACAAGCTGTAAAGAACGAGTTTGCCGCATTTGTACAAGCTAATTACCCCGAGGCTAAAAGCACCGATTCGGGTTTATATTATATAATGGAAGATGAAGGTTTTGGTCCGAAGCCTAGCAAGTTTCAAAACGTATCGGTACACTATACCGGTATGTTGACGGATGGCTCGGTGTTCGATACATCGCACAAGCGTGGGCAGCCTATTGCATTCCCTATAGGTGCAGGCCGTGTTATTAAGGGTTGGGATGAAGGCATTGCCCTGTTAGGTATAGGCGGCAAAGCCAAGTTGATTATCCCTTACTTTTTGGCATACGGCGATGCTGGCCGTCCACCGGTAATACCAGCAAAAGCCACCTTAATTTTCGATGTAGAGCTAGTGGGTATTGGATAATTATTATATTTAGTAGATGAACCTATCGCGCGTTTCTGTTGTAGCCTTTGTGGGCTTGCTGTTTGGTATACATGCCTGTAAGCCATTGCCTTTTGTAGTAAAGGATGGCAACACGGCGCGCGAGTTGCTGCTTTACAATCAGAGCATCGACTTTCTGGTAAAGGAATATAATGTCGAGCGCGACCCTAATTTGCAGTTGCAAAAGGCTGTACAGATAGCAGATAGCTACCGTATGTTTGGCGACTATGCCAATGCCGAAAAGTGGTACAAGCAAGCGGTAGACCTTAACGGCAATGCCGAGGCTGTGTTTCAACTGGCTATGATGCAGAAGCAGCAGGAGAAGTACGAAGAAGCCATCCGCAACTTTGAACTGAACCAGCGCATGAGCAATGGCGGCTTTGAGGGGCGCAAGCAAGCATTGCAATGCAAAGAGGCATTGGAATGGAAAAAGGCTTTTACCAAAATACGCGTTCAGAATATAAGCAACCTTAACAGTACGGGTAGCGATTACTTGCTTGATGCCTATAAGGATGGCAAGTATGCCATTACCAGTATGCGCGAAGATGCTACAGGCACAGGCCGAGATGGCTGGACGGGACAGAAGTTTAGCGATATATACCTAACCGATAGAAGGGACAATACATTTTCGGCACCCCTTAACTTTGGTGCGCCTATCAATACCAATGCGCACGAAAGCTCGCCGGTGTTTACCAATGGCGAAAAGGAGATGTATTTTATACGCTGCGGCGAAAGCAAAGCTGCCAACCAGTATTGCCACTTGTTTTATACCGCATTTAATAACGAGCACTGGAACGAGCCCGTACGCGTAGATATTTTTCCTGATACGGTGAATGTATACGACCCTGTAATATCGAAAGATGGTAAGATGATGATAGTGGCTGCTGATGCACCAGGTGGACAAGGCGGCACCGACTTGTATATGCTAAGTAAAGCTGATACGGGTTGGAGCGCCCCCGTAAACCTTGGGGGAACTATCAATACCCCAGGCAGCGAGCGCTACCCTTGGCTTGATGAAAAGGGCAACCTTTACTTCTCTAGCAATGGCTGGCCAGGTATGGGCGGCTTGGATATTTTTAAAGCACTTAAGCTGAAGGTGGGTTACAAGGAACCTGTCAACCTTCGTTACCCAATAAATAGCGGTGCCGATGACTTTGGCTATAGGCTAGATAAAGATAGGCCAAGCAGCGACCAAGACACCGTGCTTTCATCAGGCTTTTTTACCAGCAACCGCGCAGGCGGCAAAGGCAGCGATGATATTTATCGCTATGAGGAAAAATGGATAAACATATATGTACTAAAGGGTAGGGTAGTAGAGAAGCAGTATGAGGATACTACCAACCCCGATAGCAAGGTGCTAGGCATGATACCAGTGCGCAAGCCTAGGGTAGATTTGAAACTGGCGAACGACAAAGTGTTGAACGGTTTGTTTGCCGATGCTGAAGGTAATTTCACTTTCCGCCTAAGTGCCGAAACGGATTACAAACTTACAGCTAGCAAGAACGGTTACTTCAACAAGAACGAATACGTAACCACCAAGGGCAAGCGCAATCAAGACTCAACCTACATATATGTATATGCTGAAATAGAACTGGAGCGCATATACCCAGAGAAGATGATAGTAATACCGAACATATACTATGATTACGACAAGGCTACGCTGCGTCCTGAATCTAAGTTGGTGTTGGACACGGTGTTTATCTTCTTCTTAGAGAACCCCGACCTAACGGTAGAGATAGGCTCGCATACCGATAGCCGCGGTAGCGATGCGTACAACATTAAGCTATCGCAAGCGCGTGCACAAAGCGTGGTTGATTATCTAGTGGGTAAAGGCATACCTGCCGAGCGCCTAGTGGCTAAAGGCTACGGCGAAACCATACCTGTAAACGGCTGCACCAACGGTATAAAATGTACCGAAGAAGAGCATCAGAAAAACCGCCGCACTACCTTCCGCGTAGTATCGGCTAAGTTGAACCTAAACTCGATTGAACCCGAGGATATAAAAGTAGACCCCAAACCAGAAGAAAAGTAACACACTATGGAAGAGCAGCCATTTGAAAACACACTAACTCCTAGCTCCGAAACCTTACACCAAACCTGCCCTATATGCAGCGCTGAGTATAATACACAGCCTAAGTTTTGCAGCAATTGCGGCTATCCTATCAATGGTACGTTCGATGAACAAGATGCATTCGATCTTGAATATCGCAGTCAAAGGGCATCGCTGGAAGGTGCGCTAATAATAGCAGGTAAGGCTAGAACTGCATTGTTTGTACTATCGGGCTTGTTGCTAATAGGTAATGGAGTTATTGCTTACGTTCAAGGCAGTGCTGCCATGTTTATAGTGGGTATTTGTATATCTGCCATATTTGTGGGTTTAGGTTTTTGGAGCAAGAAGAAGCCATTTACAGCCCTTGTAACCGCATTGGTATTGTATGCCACTATTGTGTTAGCCGATGCGGCATTCGATCCTTCTACACTTATCAAAGGTCTATTGGTTAAGATAATAGTAATAACCTATTTGATAAGCGGTATCAAATCGGCTAAAGAAGCACAACATATACAGGACGAGCTAAATGCTAAGAATTGGAACCAATAGAGCCTAGCACAAATAGCGAGCACATTAAACCTAGCCCTGAACATGATGAGGAGCTCGCACCTATTGAAGAAGCAATGCTTACTGAAGTTGTAGTACCTATAGATGGTGTTACTATTGCTGAAGACTTGCCTGCCTTATTGCTTTGCAACAATTGCCAGCAGCCCGTTGCTGAGGCCGATAGGTTTTGCTCCAACTGCGGCACGGTGCGCGTAATAGCTGCCGAGTCATATTCTGAAGATAACTTTATGGCCGAGGCTAAACCTGTGGCTGCTTTCTACTTTATAATATTGCTTATATGCATTGGGGTTAAACTTATCGATGACCTTAACCAATACAAATACATGTTTTGGGTAGAGGTAACCATTGCCATCTTCACCTTTGTATTTGCAGGCTCGCGCTGGCACCAAATTGCGCCGCTATATTCACTTCGCGGCATTAAGCCCAAGCTAATGCTTGGCTATAGCGCTATAGCTGTGGTGTTCTCTCTGCTTGTAGGTTGGGGTGCCGACTATATCAATGCCGAGTTGTTTAAGTCGGAGGCAGTATATATCCTGCCTTATCTTAGTTACCCATTCACCGCTGTTGTGTTTCTTTTTTCCATAGCGGTATATCCCGCTATTGTCGAGGAGTTAGGTTTTCGCGGTTATGTGTTCAATGTAGTGCGCAAGCTTGGCGGTACCAATAGCGCCATCTTTATCAGTTCAGTAACCTTTGCTATTATGCACCTCAACATCATTGGCTTAATATGGTTGGTGCCTTTTGCGCTGTGGCTAGGCTATTTGCGCTATAAGCACGAAACGCTATGGTACGGCATGGTTATACACTTTATGTTTAATGCCACCACGGCAGTTATCGAAATGATAGACTATGGCGTTGCGCCTTTCGATTTTTAAGTAATGAATGGAGGATTTTTTTTGCACCATACTGTGGCGCATTTGGCACTCTGTTGCCTGCCACGCGTGTACATACTGTAGGCTTATTACTTTACATAGCATGTATAGTTGCGTTTACTCTTATAAATTGTTCGTGCTTAAGGTAAAAAATGAGTTATATTGTATTGATTTAAACTATGTAGCGAAACATGGAATATCCATACTATTTGGCTTACCGATTTTACGAGCGAGAAGAAGGAGACGATAATCCTTCTTTAGCAGCATGTTTTTATGTCTGTATCTTACTTCAATATCCATTGTTGCCGTTGGGTACTTTATTGAATAAGGTATCAGGTAATGAATATCTGTTTTGGCTAATGATGCCATTTTACGAAGTAATTGTTATTCTTTACATATATAAGTACTTATACGATGCAGATCATGTAATACTTGCTGAAAAGTACGAAGCGTGGATGTTTAATAGGTATGACAAGCTAACTACATTTGTGCTATTTATATTGGATATATTGTTAGCTGGCATTTTTACAAAGTTGATTTACATGTATATGCCGTAAACAAGTGCCTCTCTGCGTCTTTACTTCGCGCCCTCTGCGTCAACTTTATTCTGAAAATTAATGACTAGGAAACACCAATGCCGCTTCGCGTAGGCAGCTTTCGAATGCTGGTATGCTAAAGTCGGGGCCTAGTTGCTCGCGCTCGAAGTAGTTAACAAGGTTCTCTGTGGGCATGTTGCCTATTAGGTCGTCCTTAGCCATTGGGCAGCCACCATAGCCTTTTATAGCCGCATCGAACCTTGTACAGCCATTCTTAAATGCAGCATCTATTTTTACGCGCCAGTTGTGCGGTGCTGTATGCAGGTGTGCGCCTATCTCCAAATTAGGGAAGGCGG
>JAFDYM010000185.1 GCA_018267435.1 Bacteroidota bacterium
ACCTAAGAAACCGAAGAATATCATGATCTCGCCTATGCCTATGCCTGCAAAGTTTACTACATGCTCGCCATGGCCTTCGCCGTGTGCACCGCCATGCTCAGCACCGTGCGCTTCTGCCTTAGCCTCGCCGTGTGCAGCATGTGCATCGGCAGCGTGTGCAGTTTCAGCACCTTTTTCAGCATGTGCTTCAGGTGTTTGCTCAGCTACGTGGCTTTCTGTAGTAGCCGCTGGAGCATGCGTTTCGGTAGTAGTGGTAGCAGCTGCTGAGCCAGGTACTACTATATCATCGCCAGCCCATATTGCTTTATCGGCAGCTTGTACTTGTGCCTTTAAGTGGTGCTTAGCTTCGCCATTCCAGTTTGGTTCAACAAAAGTGTAGTTGAAGAAATCTACATAGTGACCGAAGATCAACAATATAGCACCAAAACCTATTAGCTTAAAGTTACGCTTAGCGCCACGCTTAATCAACACAAGCAATGGGAATACGAAGTTGATCAACAATGCACCGAATACAGTTATTTTAAAGTAAGGTACGTTGAACCTGTGGTACCAAAAGTGTGTCTCTTCAGGTACGTTGGCATACCACTGAAGCATGAATTGATCGAACCATAGGTATGTCCAGAATATTGAGAAACCGAACAACATTTTACCAAGGTCGTGTACGTGGTTTTCGTTTACTTGCTCTAGGTATCCTTTGCCTTTAAGGTATAGTACCAAAAGGATTGTCATAGCCCAAGCTGCGCAGCCGTAGCTAGCAAAGTTATACCAACCAAATAAAGTTGAATACCAGTGAGGGTCTATACTCATTACCACATCCCAGCTTACAGCTGATTCAGTAACAGCAAATATTACTATGAACAAAGCGCTTAGCAATTTCGACTTCTTGTAAGTAGCAGGATTAGTTTGATCGGTACGGCCGAAGAAGTCGTTCATTACCTTCGACATAATGAACCATAGTGCAGAATATACTAGCAAGCGCCCAATCCAAAACCACGGAGCGTAGAATATTATTTTGGTAGAATACTTAGGGTCGTGCTGGCCATGTGCCAATATGTGCTTGGCATGCTCGTATAAGTTATGTATTGGGTGCTCGCCGAATATACCTAATGCTACAATGGCAGTAAGTATAAAACCACCTATCGAGGCAAAAGCCGATAGCGATAGGAATATCCTTTTGGTAAGTGTGTGCCAACCGCCATACGCCAACTGCGCTGCAGCTACCACAAACAAGCCAAACAAGCCTATACCTGTAAAGTAATAAGTGTTGGCCAAAAGGTTAGCCCACAAGCGTGCATGCTGGTTTTCGCTATGGAAAAAGAATACCCACAACAAGCCCACTAAGCCCACGCCCATCAATATGAACAAGGTCTTTTTTAGGGAAGCGGTAAATTCAAATTTTGGATTATTCATCTCTATATCTTAAATCTTTATACTAATTTTTGTTCAAGGGTTTACACTAATTAATGGGTAGCTGGTGCGGCAGCAGTTGTAGTTTCGGCTGCTGCTGGTGTAGCTGTAGCGCCTGCTGTTTTACCTGCCAACTTATTTATGTAGTGTATTACTTGCCATCTTTCTTTTACCGATAGTTGGAAGCCGTAGCCACCCATCATACCCTTACCGTAGCTTACGCTATAAAAAGTATTGCCATCTTTTATTTGTGGCAACCTGTCGGTGTACTTAGGTGGGCGCGCAGTATAAGGACCATCGCTACCATCTGGTAGTTCAACCAACTGGCCGTTGCCATCACCTTTTTCGCCGTGGCATACCTGGCAGTTGATAGTATAAATCCTCTTACCTTCAGTTAGGTTCTCTTCGCTAGCCTCAAGTGGGTTTTGAATTTTTGCACCAGCTAGGTCGTATTCCTCTTGCCACTTTGCAGCATCGTGCGTAAAGTGGTTCTTAGCCATGTAGCTTAGCAAGAAAGCTTCGTTAGTGCGTATCTTGTCATCAGCTGGTATGTAGCCGCGAGGTATAGTACCGCTTACCGGTTTGCGGGCTTCCATACCCACACCTTCTGGCGTTTTTATTTCGCTTGCCGCATACGTTTCGTAAGCGTTGCTGTATGTCATATCTGGCATGTAGATAGCACCTGGATTCTTATGCTTATCTACAGTGCCGCAGGCTGTAAGTAGCGCTGCCACCGACAATACAGGAACTAATTTTATTATTTGGCTTTTCATCTTATTGATTACTTGATATTATCCTTATTAAAAACCTTCTTATTCGTTATCGGCAAATTCCTTATCCTTTACTTCTACTGCACCTTCGTGCTTGCATATATTCCTTATCTCGGTAAGTTGCTCGGCACTTAGCTTTTCAGCATCGAATACCAAAGCAAAACGGTCATCGGTAGTACGTTTGTCGTATATACGCGGTACAAAACCTGGGTATAGGTGGTTGCGTACCAAATAAGTTAAAGTCATACCCCAAGCGGCAAACAATACCGTTAACTCGAAAGTAATAGGAATGAATGACGCAAGCGGCCAGTTAGGCTTACCAGCAAAGTCGATTGGGTAGTTGGTCGTCATTACCCAGCTCATGAAGGTAAGCGCCAAGGTAGTACCTGTAGCACCGAAGAAGAAACCTGCAGTGTGCAAACGCGTTTCGCGGTAGCCTAGTGCATCTTCCAAGCCGTGTACTGGGAATGGAGTAAGGCTTTCGTAAATATCGATACCATGTGCCCTTATATGCTCTATGGCATGCAAGTACACTTCTTCATGGTCCCAAAGGCCTATTACTACTTTATTTGGTTCGTGACTCATATTATATTAATTGCTAACTGTTATCTTACTTAATTAGTTTTTCGAATCTTTATCCAACGGACCTACAGTGCTCATACCTACATAGCCACCGTGTGTTGCGCCTTCTGCTTTTGCACGCTCTGCTTTTGCTACCTCCGAACCTGTACGGAAGATTGACTTAACCTCGGCTATAGCTATAACCGGGAAGAAGCGGCAGAACAACAAGAACAAGAATAGGAACATGAATATTGAACCTACATATATACCAAGGTCAACCCAAGTAGGCGAGAAATATGCCCAGCTTGATGGTAGGAAGTCATCGGCCAATGAGGTAACGATAATAACGAAACGCTCGAACCACATACCTATGTTTACGAATATCGATAGGATGAAGGTAACCCATAGGTTACGGCGTAGCGGCTTGAACCAGTAGAACTGTGGAGATATAACGTTGCAAAGCATCATCAACGCGTAAGCCCAAAGGTATTTACCAAGTATACGGTTGTAGAATGCAAACTGCTCGTATAGGTAACCAGAGTACCATGCTATGAAAAGCTCCGTTAAGTAAGCTATACCCACTATCGAACCTGTCAATACGATGATCTTGTTCATCGATTCGATGTGGTTGATAGTTATGTAATCTTCTAGCTTGAATAGTTTCCTTACTATCAACATCAAAGTTTCAACCATGGCGAAACCTGAGAAGATGGCACCCGCAACGAAGTACGGAGGGAAGATGGTGGTGTGCCAGCCTGGTATAACTGAAGTTGCAAAGTCGAAAGATACGATGGTGTGTACCGAAAGTACTAGTGGCGTAGAAAGACCTGCAAGTACCAATGACAATGATTCGAAACGTTGCCAGTTTTTAGCAGTACCCCTCCAACCAAATGATAGGGCATTGTAGATGTACCAACGTATTTTGCCTTTGCTCCTATCGCGTATGGTTGCGAAATCTGGCATAAGACCAGAGTACCAGAACAACAACGATACAGAGAAGTAAGTTGATATCGCAAACACGTCCCAAAGTAGTGGAGAGTTGAAGTTAACCCAAAGTGGACCGCGGGTGTTAGGTAGAGGGAAGATAAAACCTGCATCCCATACACGACCCATGTGGAAGATAGGGAACATACCGGCGCAAATAACGGCGAATATGGTCATCGCCTCGGCAGCACGGTTAATACCAGTACGGTAGCGCTGGCGGAACAACAAAAGTATCGCAGAAATCAAGGTACCTGCGTGACCGATACCGATCCACCAAACGAAGTTGGTAATATCCCAAGCCCAACCTATGGTTTTGTTCAAACCCCAGGTACCTATACCAAACCATACGGTCCAGCCAAGGCAGAATACAAAGAAAAGGGCACCCGCGCCGCAAAGCAGCGTGGCAATCCACCACATGGCAGAGTTTCTTTCAGTAGGGGCCACCAAATCATCAGTGATTTTGGTGTAGTTCTTGTCCATCCCGTTAATCAGGGGCTCCCTAAATTCTGATTCGTATGCGTGCATTTTATTCCTATTTATCTTCAGCAGCTACGCTGCCTAAATTTTATTTCTAATTCCTTTCTAAATACTTTCAATACTAGTGATGAGCAGGAGCTTCGTGGGCTTTCTCAGCTACATCGTGGTGTTTAGCCTTTTCTTCGCTGGTTTCCCTGTAGTCTACTATCTCGTAGTTCTTCACTTCTTCGCGGTTGCGTACTTGTGTTTGGTATAGTACGTTTGGCATAGTGTGTATCTCTTCTATTACACCGAAAGTCCTTTCGTCGTTAAATAGCTTGTACACTTCGCTGTTCTTGTCTTTCCTATCGCCGAATACTATGGCACCGGTACCGCAAGCTGTTTGGCAAGCTACTTGTGCATCGCCATCTTTCAATTGGCGGTTTTCTTTCTTCGCCTCTAGTTTAGCGCCTTGCAAACGCTGAACACAGAATGAACATTTCTCCATTACACCACGAGAACGTACTGTTACGTCTGGGTTCAACACCATACGTGTAAGTGGCTCCTGCATTGATAATGTAGCTTCGCTCAATAGCATGTTGTTATCGGTACCGTAGCGCTTATCGAAAGCATCTGCTTGTTGGTAGTCATACCAGTTAAAGCGGCGCACTTTGTACGGACAGTTGTTAGCGCAATAACGGGTACCTATACAACGGTTGTAAGCCATTTGGTTTATACCTTCGTTGCTGTGGTTGGTAGCTGCTACCGGGCACACGTTTTCGCATGGTGCGTTATCGCAGTGTTGGCACAACATAGGTTGGAACACAACATCCGGGTTATCAGCTTCGCCAGTATAGTAGCGGTCTATACGCAACCAGTGCATTTCGCGGCTACGGATCACTTGATCCTTACCTACTACTGGTACGTTGTTTTCTATGTTACAAGCTACTACGCAAGCGCCGCAACCATCGCAGCTGTTCAAGTCGATAACCATGGTCCATTGGTGGCCTGGCCTATCGTGCTCGTAGTAAAGGGTTAGCATTTCCTCAAGTATTAGCTTGCGGTCTTCGTTGCCTGCCCAGTTATCTTTCTTGTATTCGTTAAGTGTAGTTTCTTTTACAGTCTTACGGGTCTTCACACCACCAAGGTCTTTCATGGTTATGTTAAAGTGTGTTTGCGTAAGTGCTACTTGTTCGGTTTTAGTTGTTTTTTCAAGGGTAGCCTTGCCAACGTAGGTAAAGTTATCGCCGCTTTGAGTAAGTAGAGGGAATGCATTAGCACCAACCTTCAACTCATCGTGCGTAACCGAAGTACGGCCGTAGCCTACTGCTACACCGAAAGTATCTTTTGGTGTGCCTGGTACACCTACTACTGGCAGCTCTATCGATTTGCCGTTTACAGTAAGTTTACCTACAGCGTGCAGTTTATCTTTAAAATCAGGGTCGATGTTGTAACCATTATCGGTCATCCACTGAGGGTTAACCATTATATAGTTACCCCAAGTTACCTTGCTTACTGCATCTGGTAGCTCTTGTAGGTATGGGTTATCGGCCCAGTAGCCATCACCCACTGCTAACGATTCGTAGAACTGAACCTGCGTAGCACCAAGGCCGCTTATAGTAGCGCTTACTGCACTTGCAGCTTCGCTTACACCGCCACCATTGTAGCTTGCGCTACCGCTTGCAGGTAGTACTATTTCGCCATCGTGCACCACGTTATCCCAGAAAGCCCAGAAACCTAGATACTTGCTTTGCTTGCCGTATAGGTTGTTCTCCCAGAATTTCTGTAGGTAATCGTAGTATGCAGCTGGTTTACCAGCCCACTTCAATAGTGTTTCTTGTACTGGGCGGGTATCGAATAGTTTAGATATAACAGGCTGAATAGTGTTGAATACGCCAGTTTTAGGCTCGGCGTCGTTCCAGCTTTCTAGCCAGTGGTTATCTGGTAGGTTGTATTGTGCTATAGCTGAAGTTTCATCCAACCTAGTGCTGAATGATACGCTTAGCTCAGCCTTTTTAATAGCTTCAGCTAGGCCTTTAACCGGTGCAGTGTGTACAGGGTTTGTTTCGTAGAACAATACTGCCTTTATGCTGCCGTCGTTCAAGCCGTTTACTAGGGTAGTAAGGGCCTTATCGCTACCTTGCTTAGTGTTGTAGGTACGCTCCCATGATATGGTAGAACCGTAGCTACCTAGTGCGCTGTTTATAGCGTTTACTAGCAATTGTACGTTTACATCGTTGCTGCCAGCTACTACTAGTGCATTGCCTGCACCTGCGCCTTTTAGCTCTTCAGCAGCCTTAGCCACTTTAGCATTTTTAGCAGCACCACCGCCTACTATTACAGCGTGTAGGTCAAGTACCGCTTGTAGTTCGTCGCTTGGTTTTACTGGTATACGTGTATCAGCCTTGTAGCCAGAGATAGTAGGCACTGCCTCTATCTGTATGTGGCGGCTCATGGTTTTATTGTCTTTGCTTACTTTACGGTTAGTAGCGTAGTCGTTAGCAAATTCAACTGGCGATACCCAAGTACCTAGAAAATCGGCACCTACGCTTACCAATACTTTTGCTTTGGCAAAGTTGTAAGAAGGTATTGCACGCTTCCCGAAAGATTTTTCGTTAGCATCCAATATACCGCTATATGATACACCATCGTACACTAGGTGCTCTGTACCAGGGAACGCAGCCTTAAACTCGTTCAATATAGCTAGTGTGGTAGGAGATATAATTGATGATGAGAAGAAAGCGATTTTACCACCTGCGGCAGATATCGACTTCAATTTAGCACCTACTTCTTCATCGGCCTTATCCCAGCTTATTGGGGTATTGCCTTGCTTAGCGCCTTTGTAGCGGGCACCATCGTATAGGCTAAGTACCGAAGCTTGTGCACGTGCACTGGTACCGCTTTTAGTTATAGATGATAATGTGTTTGGCTCTATTTTAATAGGGCGGCCTTCGCGGCTTTTTACTAGTACGGCATTGTAGTCGCCACCTTGGTAGAAAGTAGAAGCGTAGTAATTAGCTACACCTGGTACTATTTCTTCTGGCCTCCACACGTAAGGAATGCTTTTGCGCACTGGCATTTCGCAGCTTGCAGCTACGGCAGCAGCGGTAACGCTAAAGCCCAACATCTTTAGGAAGTCCCTACGGTTGCTATTACCTGTTGAAATAGGTTCGGTAATAGAACTTAGCACAGGCAGCTCGTCTTTAAACTCCTTATCGGCTATTTGACGAAAGCCCTCTAACTGCTCTTTCTCTTCTATACCTTTCCAGTAAATTTTTTCAGCCATTTTATTTATGATTATTCCTATTCTTAAATTTATATATACCTCAGTACTTTCTTAATATTAATAGTGGCAACGTTGGCACTCGGTACCGCCTATGTCGCTTACCGTTACTTTGCTACGCTTGTTCGCTTTCAGCTCTTTGTGCAACTTCTCGTATACACCGTAGTAGTTGTTGCCAGCAAACTGCACCTCTGTTTGGCGGTGGCAGTTTATACACCAGCCCATTGATAGTGGAGAGTATTGGTAAACCTCTTCCATAGTCTCTATAGGGCCGTGGCAAGTTTGGCACTGTACCTTACCCGCATTTACGTGCTGGGCGTGGTTGAAGTAAACGTGGTCAGGTAGGTTGTGTATGCGTACCCACTCCACTGGCTTCTGTGGCTTGCTATAAGTTTGTGTAGTTGGATCCCAACCAGCAGCATCGTATATTTTAGCTATCTCTTCAGTACCATAAACTGGGCCTTTAGTTACGTTCTTGTGGCAGTTCATACAGGTATTTATTGAAGGTATGTTAGCGTGTTTGCCTTTGTAAGCAGTGCTGTGGCAGTATTGGCAGTCTATTTTGTGCTTGCCTGCGTGTAGCGCGTGGCTGTAGCGTATAGGCTGTGTAGGTTGGTAACCTTGCTGGCGGCCTAGGTGTACTACGCTATCTACTGTCCAGTAACCTAGTAATACAATAAGTATAAGGGTAAGGGCAACTTTAAATTGGGTGCTTTTGTAGAAAGGCGCTTTAGCAACTGCTGGCTCACCGCTCTTTTCAGCTACTAGCTTATCTAGCTTGCTGGTTACACCTACTAGTATAGCTACTAGCAATATCAAGAAGAATGCGAAAATGTAAACTGTAGCACCAGGGCCTTCAGCAGCTTTATCGGCACCAGCGGCAGCTGCAGTAGCAGCGGCATCTGGTTTCGGAGCACCAAACGCATCTGGGTTTTCTACATATAACAATATGTTATCGATGTCTGCGTCTTTCAAACCAGTGAACAAGTTCATGGCACTTGGGCGGCTGCTAACCATGGTAACGGCGTATTTGTAGCCACCGTTTACGGCATCGTTGTAGTTCTTTATCCAAGTGTACAGCCACTGCTTACCAGTTTTGCCGTTGTGGTCACCTGCCCCTTCCCAACGCGCGGTTACACCCTGTAGGGCAGGGCCTGTACCGTCGGCTTTAGGATTGTGGCAAGCAGCACAGTTGCTCTTGAACAATGATTTACCCTCTGTCCACTTAGCCTTATCAACCTGAGCCGATGAGCTAAGTATGCTTAAACTAAATACAAGCGTTAAAAGCGTAGTGAGGGAGAAAATTTTCCTGATGCGTGCGTATTGGTATCCGTTCATTATGAACTGTATTGTCATGGAAATGTAAAAAATTGCGTGGCAAATATGCTTACGCACAGTTAAATAACCAAACAAATACTGTCATAATTTTGCATTAAAAACACTATTTAGACTAAGTACAAACAACTCACAAACCCCAGTATTTGCAAGGGTTTCAGCGTTTTTCAAACTATACCATTTTATACAATATATCAGCAGTGTGGATAAATGTTTACAAAAAGGTAGTTATAGCCGTGTTAAAACTGTGTGCCAATGGGTTATGTAATTAAAACAGCATAGCAAACCAGCGAAACGGAGCAAGAGGAACATGAAGTGCTTAAACGGTATGCTTCTCACCCAGTATGCAGCCTTTAAAATGTTAATGCTTTGGCGCGGTACTATTGTACTTCTCTCCTACTGTTAGCTGCCGCGCGCGCAGCCTGTTGGCATTGTCTTACTGCTATATGCTTTCGGCTACGTCCTAATATGCCGCAAGCCTCTTTCTTACCAAGTATCATATAGCACAAATAAATATCCTCGCATAGGGGGTGCCGCCCCCCATGCGGGAAACCCGATTTGCATTTGCCCTATCCCGTGTTGTATCTTTGCATTGTAAAGGCCGATTTAGGGATTAGCGTTCTTCTTTCGGCCGGCTACCGTTACTGTTTATTGCAATAACAGCCGCGGGAGGTGCAGCAGGGCAAACCAGACAAGTTTGCAGTGCTGCAATGGCGAAACTCAAAATATCGCTACCACACAGTTCCGTTCAATTTTAGTATTTGACGTTTATTTTGAAGATTAGAAACCCTGCCCTATCGGGTGTTGATGTGCCTACACCATTGGTACAACCAACTATACACGGTAAGGATTGTGAATGGTGAAAATCAGGGTTATGTTGTTCAAACCGGTTGTCACTGTTAGCCGATAAGATTTCCAGCATAGCTCGTGAGCGGTGGAAGCAGGCCCTTGTTGTTCCAGTTGGCTGTCACTGTTAGCCAATGCGGATTTCCAGCAAGGATCGTGAGCGGTGAGATCAGGGTTATGTTGTTCAAAGCGGTTGTCACTGTTAGCCGTGGAGATATACAGCATAGCCCGTGAGCGGTGAACTCTGCCCTCCTAAGCCTCGCTAAAGGTGGAAGGTTGTGGATTGACTGTAAGGCGCAAGCCTTATGGAAGTGTTATAACGGAACTGTTTGGCTCCCGTTTTATTTTTC
>JAFDYM010000186.1 GCA_018267435.1 Bacteroidota bacterium
ATTCCATTTAAAGGCAAAGGCCCTAGCAAGTACGACGCTATGGCGCAAGTAGCCCAAAACTATTACAAGAAAACTGCCGAGCGCGCCGAGAAATCGCGCAAGGTAGCTGCCGATACCGCCGCTGTAACCAAAAAAGAGGTGAAGCCAAAGGACAAGCCAGAGGTGTTCAGTACCGAGGAAACTTTGAGCGACGAGTTCCGCTTGAACAAATATCTGTCGCACGCAGGTGTAGCATCGCGCCGCAAAGCCGATGAACTGATAAAGGAAGGCAAAGTAACCGTGAACGGCGAGGTGGTAACCGAAATGGGCCACAAGGTGAAGGCTACCGACCTGGTAGAATTTGAAGGCAAGCAACTATTGCTTGAGCGCAAATACTACATACTGGTAAACAAGCCGAAGGACTTTATAACCACCGTGCAAGACGAGCGCAACCGCCGTACCGTAATGGAGCTGCTGCGTGCCGCCTATGCACAAATGAAAGAGAAGAACAAGCCGCGCCTATACCCTGTAGGCCGCCTAGATAGAAATACAACTGGTGTGCTATTGATAACCAACGATGGCGAACTTGCACAGAAGCTAACCCACCCAAGCAGCGAGGTGCGCAAAATATACCACGTGCAGCTAAACAAGAAGTTGAACAAGGAAGACTTCGATAAGATAGCGGAAGGCGGTGTAGTGCTGGAAGACGGTATAGCTGAGGTAGATGAAATAGCCTACCCTAATCAAAACGACAAACGCGAAGTAGGTGTAGAAATACACACGGGCAAAAACCGTTTTGTGCGCCGTATATTCGAGTCGCTAGGTTATGAAATAGAGAAGCTTGACCGCGTGTTTTTTGCAGGCCTTACCAAAAAGGATTTGCCGCGTGGCCGTTGGAGGTTCCTTAGCGAAGAAGAAGTGCGCAACCTGAAGCACTTTGTTCACTAAATAGATTTTAGCATGAAAGCTTTTCTGCAAAAAAATGGAGCGATAGTATCACGAACGATTATTATAATTCTGTTTATTGCAGCCTTGCGTTGTATAGCAGAGTTCTTTAGACTGTACCACATACATGGAGCGCAACTAAGCGTAATGGATGTTTGGCCTTTTATACTTGGTGCATTGATAGCCATAACAGGATGTTTATTAGCCTACATACTTTCGTTGTTCAATAAAACACTATTAATGGGGCTAGTATTGATAGTAACCATTGCAGCTATGCTGGTAGTAAAGGCTAAGTATAGCCTACCCTAAAACTATTTCGAAAATATCTTGTTTATCTTAGGCTGCAGTATCCATACACCTAATGGAAAGTACCACAGTTGCACAAATTCGGCAGCATATTCCTGCACGGTAATTACCCTGCGCAGCTCTACAGTCTTTAAAGCGCGTGCGGTAAAGTATAAGCAGTAGAAAAGAGATAAGGTAGCTAATAAAAACAGAGGTGGCATAACCGTAGCCAAAGTGCCTTCTGCTATTGTACGCGCACCAAGTCCGGTAAACTTATCGGCTATGTTGTAAAGCACACTTGCTAAGCAAAGCAGAAATATTCCCAGCATAGCTATACATACCTTAAACAAGCCGAAATTTACATTAGCCTTGTTCATTAACCTAGCATATAACTTACTAGTAAGGTAGTACAGCCATATCAAAAAGCCTGCTGAAGCAATAATAAATGAAAACAACACTGCCGCCACTACCAAGGTAGCAGCCGTGTGCGTTTGCGTTTCAGCAAACACTACCATAAATATCAAAAAGAAAATAATGCCCAAAGTAGGTAAGCCAAAAAGCAGCAAGAATACTTGCCAGTGTTTGCCCTTCAACAATAAATCCATAGCGTCAAAATAAATACCTTTTTGCATTTGTAAGGCATAAATGTTTCTGAGCTGTACAAAGCCTAGATTCTAAGCAAAAAGATACGCCACGAAATGATAACTTCGCGGCAATAGAAAAGCGACTTAAGCAATGACACTGGAACAACAATTAAAGCAGGCAACCGTAGCTATTTTTAAAGAGCAGTTTGGGGCAGATATAACACCCGACACGGTTACCATAAACATAACCAAGAAGGAACATGAGGGCGACTATACCATCGTGGTGTTCCCTTTGATAAAATTCTCGAAGCAAGGGCCTGAGCAAACTGCCGAGGCATTAGGTAATGCATTGAAGGAAAAGACTGGCTTTATAGGCAGCTATAATGTTATCAAGGGCTTTTTGAATTTATCGTTAACCGATGGTTATTGGCTGAACCGCTTGCAAGATATTAGCGATAATGCGCAGTTTGGTCAGTTACCATTGCAAACTGAAAAAGTAGTATTGGAATACTGCGGACCTAATACCAACAAACCTCTACACATAGGCCACGTGCGTAATATGCTGTTAGGCTTTAGCATGAGCGAAATATTAAAGGCTGCGGGCTACCCTGTAACCAAGGTTAACATATACAACGACCGTGGTATAGCTATATGCCAAAGCATGGTGGCGTACAGGCATTTTGCCAATGGCGCTACGCCGCAAAGCAGCGGCATAAAAGGCGACCACTTTGTAGGCGACTGGTATGTAAAGTTCAACCAAGTGGCTAAAGAGCAAATGGCTGAACTACAAAACGCGCCAGAGGACAAAGACGAAGCAAAGAAACTAACGCCTATATTTAAAGAAGCACAAGAAACCCTGCTGAAGTGGGAAGCAGGTGATGCTGAAACAATAGCGCTTTGGGAGCAAATGAACGCTTGGGTGTACGAAGGCTTTCAGCAGACTTTCGATATGATAGGCGTTGACTTTCAGAAAGACTACTACGAAAGCCAGACCTACAAAATGGGTAAGGAAATAGTAGATGAAGGCTTGCAAAAAGGTGTGTTCTACCAACGTAAAGATGGCGCCATAGCGGTGGACTTAACTGCCGATGGCTTGGATGAAAAAGTGTTGCTGCGCCCCGATGGCACATCGATATACATAACACAAGACTTAGCTACTGCCGAGCTGCGCCATGAGGAATTCAACATGGACAAGATGATATATGTAGTAGCCAACGAGCAGGACTACCACTTTAAAGTATTGAAACTTGCCTTGCAGAAGTTAGGTAAGGAGTGGGCGAAGGGCATCTATCACTTGTCGTATGGCTTGGTTGAATCGCCAACAGGGAGGTTTAAAAGCCGCGAAGGCAAAACTGCCGATGCCGATGATTTGATAGCAGAAGTATTGCGCATAGCTGAAGAGCGCACCAAGGAACTGGGCAAAATAGAAGGCTTTACCGAAGCACAAGCGCAGGAGCTATACAAGACTATCGGCATGGGTGCATTGAAGTATTTGATACTGCGTGTAAACCCATACAAGAAGATGATATTTAACCCAGAGGAGAGCATCGATTTCCAAGGACAGACTGGGCCGTTTATACAATACACTCATGCACGTATCCGCGCCATAATGCGCAAGGTGGGCGAGAATACTGCATTGACTATACCTACCGGCATTAACTTGGTAGATGTAGAGCGTGAACTGTTGAAGCAAATAAACGAGTTTGAAAATGTGGTGCGTTCATCGGCTGCTAACTACGATCCATCGGAGGTTGCCAACTACGTGTATACACTTGCTAAAACCTACAACAAATTCTACCACGATGTATCGGTACTGAACGCTGAGAACGTGAAAGAGAAAGAACTGCGCGTAGCACTATCTAACCAAACAGGCTTGACTATTAAAAAAGCAATGAAGCTTTTGGGTATGGATGTGCCAGAGAGAATGTAGGTTTGAAATACGAAGTAAGAAATCAGAAATACGAAGAATAAAAGACCGCCTATCGGTTAGTGTCCCCACTAACCGAAATGTGTTTCGGCGAGTGAAGACACTCGCCGATAGACTCAGGGAAAAATGTTCTTTGTAAATAAAAATTGCCGCAATCAATGGTTGCGGCAATTTTCTTTATATAACCGTTGTGTTCTTCGTGTTGTATTTTCTTCGTGGCCTTAGCGGTTAAAAGTCTGTAAGCTACTTCTTAAACATCGGGCTTACTACTAGCTCTTTACTGCCTGCGGTGTATTTGTAGAAACCTTCGCCTGTTTTAGCGCCAAGGTAGCCTGCGGTTACCATGTTTACCAGTAGCGGGCAAGGTGCGTACTTAGGGTTGCCGAAACCATCTTGCAATACGCGCATTATGGCTAGGCATACATCCAAGCCTATAAAGTCGGCTAGTTGCAAAGGGCCCATTGGGTGTGCCATACCAAGCTTCATTACCGTATCTATTTCTTCTACGCCAGCCACGCCTTCGTACAAGGTTATTATGGCCTCATTTATCATCGGCATCAATATCTTGTTGGCTACAAAGCCTGGGTAGTCGTTCACCTCTACAGGCACCTTGCCTAGCTTGCGCGATGTCTCCATCGTTACATTCAACACTTCCTCGCTGGTAGCATAGCCCTTTATCACCTCTACCAATTTCATTACTGGTACGGGGTTCATAAAGTGCATACCTATTACTTTATCGGGGCGCTTGGTAGCGGCACCTATTTTGGTAATAGAAATAGACGAAGTGTTCGATGCCAAAATGGTTTCGGGCTTGCATAGTTCATCTAGCTGCTTAAATATTTTTAGCTTGATGTCCACGTTCTCGGTAGCGGCTTCTACCACTAAGTCGCTATCCTTGCAAGCGTCCATACTTGTGTGCGTGCTAAGGTTGGCTAGCGTGGCGGCTTGTGCCTCGGCAGTTATGCTGCCTTTGCTTACCATGCGCTCCAGGTTCTTGGTTATGGTAGCTACAGCCTTATCTAATGCCGGCTGCGATATATCTACCAAATTTGTTTCGTAGCCATTCATGGCAAATACGTGGGCTATACCGTTGCCCATAGTGCCTGCACCTATTACTGATACTTTTTTCATTTTTTCTCCCGCAGATCTCGCAGAAACTCGCAGAATAAAATGCAGCTATTGAATCTGCGTAATCAGCGAGTTCAGCGGGACACCGCTTTTTTAATTCTTAATAAATATTTTGCTGCCCGTGTTGCCTTGTTGGTCTTTCAATAGCACTAGGTACGCACCCTGTGCTAGGTCGCCCACATTCAATGTAACCGAGCCGTACAAAGAAGCGATTTTTTGTTGAATCAACACCCTGCCTGTTAGGTCATAAATTTCTGCCTCGGTAAAGTTGGCGTTGCTGTATTGCACCGTTAGTTTATCATTAGCAGGGTTAGGATATATAAATAGCTTTTCAGCCTTCGCCTCGTTTATGCCTACTGTTTGCTCGCATGCCTCGCGCGGACTTGTGGCCAGGGGCAAGCTATGGTTCCATATAGCCATGCTGTACTCGCCCTTCTTAATATTGTAAATGGTTATCTGCCCTGTTTTGTTGGTGGCGCTGCCTTGCTTGTTTAAAGTAAAACTATCGGCACGCACCCAGTCGCTATCCTGCGCGGCGCGGTACATCAGCGTTAAACTATCTTCATTATTGGTAAAGAAAGTGTTGTCCAAATTTTCTGCCGCCGAGCCGTTGTAGGTTATAGTAGCATTGGCGCTAAAACCCGTAGGAAAAATGCCATCGATAGTCCAGTAGCGGTAGTCGTGCAGGTGCAGGCCTTCTATCGGGTTGCGCATTACATCGGCGGGTATCCAGTTATGCTCTACACGCAGCAAGGCACTATCGGGCGCATTGGTTACCTGCACATTCATTTTCGCTGTACCGAAATTGTAAGTACCAATCGCATCTATCCACTTCCATTCATCAGTTATAGCATCCTGTACCTGCTCATCGAAATCTACCACTACATACACAGGAACAAAATTATTGAACGAAGTATGGTGCTGCATACACTCGCCGCTCATGCTTATGCGTTCATCTATTCGATTATGTGCAGCATCGAAATAGCTGATGGTAAGCGGTACATTATTGTAGAAATGCGGCGCATGGTTCAAGCGCTGGCGCAGGTTTACATTTACATCAATAACGTTCCCGTTTTGTTCGGCAGTGAAGTATTGTACACTGAAATGCGGAAAGCCCGGCGCATATATCCAATCGTTGAAATAATCATTCAGATTAAAGCCCGAACACTGGCTTAAATAGTCGCGCAAATCGGCAGTGTTTACGTGCTGAAATTTGTAGAAATCTAAATAACCCTTTACGCAATTAAAGAACAGTGAATCGCCCATGTACCAGCGCAAGGTATGTATTACATCAGCACCTTTTTTGTACACTGTAGTGCCGTAGGTTTGTTCGCTAGGCACACCGCTTACGGGTAGATAAGTTTCATCGTCTTCGTGCGCTTTGTGTAATACATATTCGTGGTTTTCTCGTGTATAATTTTTGTAGGCTTCTTCGCCATATAGGGCTTCTACAAAAGTATTTTCGTTGTAGCTAGCCCAGCCTTCGTTCAACCACATTTCACTGGCATCTTCGCAGGTTACCAAGTCGCCAAACCAATGGTGGCTAAGCTCGTGCGCCATGGTAGTTTCGCAGTCGCTGCTTAATTGGTTTAGGTACAGCTGCATAAAAGCGATATTGGTGGCATGTTCCATAGCCCCTGCATTGAAAGGCACGATGCAATAGCCTACCCTATCCCATAGGTATGGACCCCAATGATTTTCCTGCAAATGGAATGCATCCGGCAGGTGCACAAATAGGTTTTTAAGTGCTGTGGTATCGCTAGTACGGGCAGCCAATTCTATCGGCACCGTGCCCATCATACCCTCTACTGTGTCTATTAA
>JAFDYM010000187.1 GCA_018267435.1 Bacteroidota bacterium
AGTGCGTAGGTATCAACCATAGACAGTTTAGGTTTTTAGGCACACTGTAGTGCTCGCTAAATATACCCAGCAACATAAAGACAGTACCCTGCAAACCGAAGATGAAGAATAACAGAAAGTCGAATGAATAGTAGTGCGTTTTGCGCATTCGCTCAATGGCTGTAAGCACTATGCCGAATAGCAGTATGCCGAACATAACCATAACCGGTGTAGTGCCTGTAAATGGCGGCTGCTTGAATGGTATGTCTACAACAACATTCTTCTTGCTTACCAATGGTTGTCCATCTACAGTAGCTTGATCGAAAGCTGTTTCTAGCTTATCGGGCAGGAAAGTTTGATTACGCGGCGTAGCCTTAATTTCGCATGGCATACCAAGTATCAAGTCGAAACCAAAGTCAACCCAAGGCATATGCGCTACATAGGGCTTCAATGTTTCTCGCATGGTTTTAGTAGTATCGAAACCCGCATAATTATACTGCAAACGTTTGCCTAACCGTTTCTCAAATACATCGCGCGGGCGGGTAGCACAGTTATCCCAAAAAAAGTCGTATCGGTATTCGCGGTTCTCTTTCCGGCTATTCCAATCAAGGTATTTGAATATAGCTTGCCTGTCGGCTGTACTTAGGTTTAGTTCCTGCTCTTCTACACGTCGTTTTTCATAATCCCTATACGTCATTACAAAATCGCCGTAGTAGTCAACGGTCATCATGTAAAGCATTTTACCCATGCAGAAGTTTACATAGAAACCCTCTTGGTTAAAGTCGAAGGTACCGTAGTTAAACACCACATCCCAGCCCTGCTTATAGTCAGTTACGCGTATGCCTGTGTGGCCAAAGGCACTGTATAGTTCCTCGCCAGGCGATACAGTTAATAAGGTTATACGTGCAGAGTCGGAAAGCTCGCGGCTATGCACACGAGCCGACAACAGTAGTATGAGCGATAATAGTAAGAAACGTGCCATAAGCAATAGTACGGAAATTAGGCGGTGCTTTTAAACAAGAAAGCCACAACTTATGTCGTGGCTTTTATCTTTTATACAGGCTTACATAGGTATGCTAGCCATGTGTTCTTTTAGCTTTATCAATACATCTATTTCTATTGGGTCGTAGCCGCCAAGTATTGCCAGGTGGTACGTTAACCAGTCACCAAAGTGTATGGCGTAGAAGCGTTTTTCAAATGCATTTGAGCCACCGGCCTTTACTTCGTATACGTTAGGCAGCTTCTTCTTTATTTCATCCAATGTGAACTTAATACGGTGCGTGTTGCGTACATTCTCATCATCGAAACGCCAAGCCAATACAGCTAGGTTTTGTGCAGGTTCGCGCCAGCCTACCAATTCATTATGGTTTATTTCTGGAAATACGTTGTACCAGCATTCAGCTTTGCCATTTTCATTTACTTGCTGCTTAAAGCGCAATGCTATACTCTCGTATTTTTCATCGGCATACGCTATTACCACTTTGTTCAATAGCTGTTCAGCCAACACTTTCGACTTAGCGTCTATATCTGCTTGCTGCTCTTTCATCAACTTTATAGCCGATTCAAAACCTGCAATAAAGCTATCGTTAGTTAATCCGTAGTGTTTAGCTATAAAGAACAGCTGTACGGTAGAGTAGCCCAAGCATGCACGAGGTGGCATACCTCCAGGTATCTTTATTAGGTCAAGGTTGTTAGCCTTTGCCAGTTCTTCCAACTTACCGCCCGATGTTACACATACTGGCTTCAAGCCTTTTTCTAAAGCTGCTTTGGCGGCAGAAAGTGTCTCTTCGGTATTGCCAGAGTAAGATGAAAGTACCACTAAGGTTTTCTCGCCCACAAAGGCTGGTAGTTGATATGCACGGTTTACGCTTACTGGTACACTAAGGCTATCGCGTAGCAGTTCGCCAAACAAGTTGCCGCCTATACCCGAACCACCCATACCACAAATAACTATATTACTAATGCCAGAATTATATGTTGTGTTGAAGCTTGCTTTTTTGCCTATTTCCAAAGCCTCGCTTACTTGCTCGGGAAACTTTTGTATTAGTTCTAACATGATTCTTTATTGAATAGAAAACGGAAATTAATGTTTTGAAATTAAGAAGGTATTATCTGCGCTTCTTTTTAGTAGTTTTTTGCGGTGCAGCCTTTGGTGCAGTCAATTTTTCAAGCTGCTTACCTGTTTTATCTATCTTGTACCTTTGGCTTAGCATCAGGCTTTTGTTCTTAGGGTCTTTCTCTCGCTTGCTTACTATGGCAAAGCCGCCCTCAAAATCTTCTGCTATTTCGTACACGGGCTGTATTGTAAAATTGCCTGCCATATCAATGTAGCCCCAATTGTCGCCATCTTGGGTAACGGCAGCCAAGCTATCGCTGAAAGATGATACATCGTTAAAGCGGTTAATGAACAACTGCTTGCCTTCGTTATCTATAAAGAACCAGCTATCATCAATAGCCACTGCTGCTACGCCTTGGCTAAAAGGCAAGGCATCGCTATACTTAAAGGTAATAGCAGTTTCGCCACGGGCGTTTATAAAGCCATACTTGCCATTTTGTGCAGCCATGTAAAAACCTTCTGTAGCATCTTCAATAATGTCGTACACAGGCGGAACTACAAACTCGCCGCGCTTATCTATAATGCCATACATACACGAATCTTCTTCTTCGCAGTTGCCTATGCCCACTATGGCATAGCCAGCATGGAAGTTGCCCGCATAGTTAAACTCGCGCTGAATGGCGCGCTGGTTCGCTTTATTGATGTAGTAGTACTTGCAGCGATCTCCACATTCTTCTTTGCGCACAGCAGCTAGGCCATTGCTAAAACCGTAAGCCTCTTCGTACTCACCACTTATTGATATTACTAATGAATCTTTACCGCCTAGGTGTGCATAGCCCCATTTATCTGCCTGCTGAAAAGGTTTCAATTCTTTAGTAGCCAACTCTGCTTCTGCATCTATACGCTTTATGTTCGGGTACTTAGGAAATTTAGCCTTGAAGCTAGCATATTGCTCAGGCGTAGCCTCGGCAGTATATAGCGTGTATAGTTCTTCCCAAGCCTTATCAATGTTTGGATTCTTGCTATAGGCCTTTACAAACACCGCAAATGCATCTACAGTGCCATCGGCAGTTACCAATGCGTATATGCTATCCTGCACTTGCTTTAGTTGCGGGTGGAAGGTGTAATCTTTCTCGAACTGTAAATAGCTATCCAGCTTGTGCTCTTTGTTGTAAGCCTTTAGTATCTCTTCTTCCCAACGCTGGTTGGCTTCTTTTACAAACTTACCTAGCGGATAAGTGCTAGTGTACTTACGATAGCTTTGGTAAGTACCATCGGCAGTAGTAGTTTCATACAACAGCTTTTCATACAAACCTTTTGCTTCTTGCTGTTGCTCTGCATCTGGATATTTCTTGATAAACTCATCCATAGCTTGATAGGTATTGGCACCACGCGCGCGTATAAATGCCAACTGGTTGCGCATTTCTGTTGCACGGTTTAGCAAGCCTTCTTCTGTATAGTTATCAATATAGAATTGATAGCTCTCCACGGTATTAGCCTTCTCAGCTATACCATAAGCTTCGTTATTTATATCCTTATGCAAGGTTTGAATAGTATAGTCGCGCACGCCAAGGGCTATGGCTTTTTTGTTTGCCTTGTCCTCGGGGTTCATAGGTAGCTTGTGCATAGCTTCCTTTATAAACATATTGGCACTATCCAGGTTATATGCCTTGTTATCTTTAGAATAATAGTACTTGGCCAAACCATAAAAGCCTGGCGCACTGCCCGGCTCATCGGCTAGTACTTCCATCAAATACTTACGTGCATTGGCATAGTCGCCAGTGTTCAAAGCCTTGAAGGCTTTATCAATATCGCCGGCTATGGCAAATGCTGCGCTAAGCACTAGCGCCAGTGTAATAGTCAACTTGGTTCTATAAGGGTGTCTGTTCATCATTTCGTTTTTACTACGCCTTTGCTTTGCATCTCGCTTATCTGCGCATCGGTGTAATTTAGTTCCTTCAAAATAGATGCCGAATCGCTGCCCAGCTCAGGCGCGTTCCAGTTATTGTCAAAGGTCGCTTCTTTAAATTTTAATGGCTGATTAATGGTTTTGTATTTGCCCACACCTGGGTGTTCATTTTGTACAAACATA
>JAFDYM010000188.1 GCA_018267435.1 Bacteroidota bacterium
CTAATGGTAGGCTTGGTAGGTGTACTACAAGGTGTAGTTACGCATATAGTAAAGGTTGTGGTAGAGGGTGCAGTTCCTGATCCGCTATAGTCGTACACGCGCACATAGTAAGTAGTACCAGCGGTAAGCCCTGTGGCCACTAAAGTTTCGGTACTGCCTTCTCCACCGCCTACATCTTGGCAGTCGATAGTGGAACCCGGACATGCCGTGCGCAAGTCTACAACTGCATCCAATCCACTTGATGATACAACAGTAATGGTGTGCGAAGCTGCCGTAGCTACAAAGCTGTACCACACGTCAAGCGCATTTGCACTTGCGTATCCATCGCAAGTGGTAGGTGCAGCGCTTTGTGTGGCACCTGCCACATCACCGCTTACGGAGCTGCCACAGGTAGCACCATATACGGTTAGTGCCGTGGCATTGCCGCAGTAATCGTTGGCGGGTTGGGCTGGTGCCTGTGCGCTACAATTGCCTGTATTGAAATATCCAAACCAAGTGCTCCAAGGTATAGTGCCCGGGCAACTGGTGTTGGTGCCAGGCATATTTTGGTGGCCGCATATACCAGGCGCTGTGTGGTTTTGATTGGTAGCAATACCATATTGGCTACAGAAGTAGCACGACATCTGCGCCGAGGCTTGTAGCATGGCAGTGCTGTTCCATAAGCCAGGGTTGGCTACGGTGGCTTCATGCTCTACCCCTATACTTCTACCATTGTTGTAAGGGTAGCCGCTTGCGCCGCAGTGCCATGCACTGTTGGCTACTGCTACGCTTTGATATATGGTGCCGTTGTTGGCCACTATAAAATGCGCCGATGCATCGGCATCGCAATTTTTGAACCAACTTACCGCGCCAGCCGCCGTACCTGTGCCTATCCAGTGGTTCACATAAGTATCTATACTATGGTTGCGGCCAGTTGTAAAATTGCAAGTAGTCATACTTGCTACCGCAGGGCCATAGTCGGCGCTGCGGCTAGCATCGTTGGCTGGTTCGGCAGCAGCAGCACTTTTGTAATGCTGATTGATGTAATTGAAATCGATATTGGCGCGCTTGGGTAGCAGTACAGTTTCTCCCCAAAGTGTAGTGCTTCTATTGCCATCGTTCATTACGCTGTAGTACCTATCGGCTTGTATAGTTTGTAGTTGGTCATCTATCAAGCCTGTAAACTTCTTTACATACGGGTACCAATCCTCAATGCGTTGCGGGTCGGCATTGGCATCGTTCGCATATTGGCGCAATAGTGCCGCCGCCCCGCGTATGTTCAGCTGTGCATCTTCTTTTAACTGTATATCGCTTGCATTTAGCAATAGCGCTGCTTCGTGCAAGGTATTGCAATAGCTGTTCTGCACCAAGTGCATCATGCCCCAGCCTTGGTCAATACTTGGACCTATCTGCGTCCAGTTATTTTCTACTTGCGCTATCGTGCGCAATAAGTCTACTGGTACATTGTATTCATTAGCCGCTTGCCAAAAGTAGCTGTTCAAGGTGTTGATAGATGGGTGAGGCTTACTAAGGTAATACGCCCATTGCTCATGGTGGTGCGCCTGTGCCTGCTCTTCGTGTGTGTGGGTAGCCATTACGTTTAGTTCGCTACTCATGTTTTTCAGCAGAAAAGTATTGCCATTAATAGTCAGGGTGTCGATATGCGATTGCGCAGTGCCATACAGTACACTTGCCAATGCCGCAGCCGTGTGTAGCCATTTCTTCATGCTAGGAAGGTAGCGATTTATTCAATAAAAAAGCCAGCAGAAAATCTACTGGCTTATATTTTTCACCTTTCGGTTTTGAGTTTTACTAACTATTGCCGCCAGTTAAAAACTTCAGCTTAGCAAACTTCAGCATTATCTTCTTTACACCAAACTCGGCGAAGAATATAGAGGCAATACGGTTAGCACCTGCTCCTTCTATAGACACAACTTTGCCCTCACCAAATTTTTCGTGCAGCACTTCCATGCCCACTTGTAGCTTGCTGGCATCATCGGCTATAAATGGTTCCCCATTGCTAATACTTGATGCTACGCGCTGCGCTGCAGGCTTGGCCGATGGTGCCGTAGCTTGCGGCTTGGCAACTACTGGCTTGCTAAAGGTAGTGCTGCTGCTCTTCCAGTTTTGCTGGGTAGGCGCAGCCTTCTTTATATCGCCTTGGTAGCTTACTATGCTATCCGGTATCTCGCTTATAAAGCGGCTAGGGTCGCAGTAATTTAGCTGTCCAAACTTATAACGGCTGGTGGCGTAGGTTAGGTACAATCTCGTTTCGGCACGGGTAACAGCAACATAAAACAAGCGACGCTCTTCTTCCAAGTCCTCTAAGCTATATAGGCTCTGCGCACCAGGGAATAAATTCTCCTCCATACCCACTACATACACCGCTTTGAATTCAAGGCCTTTGGCAGCGTGTATGGTCATTAGTTTTACGGTATCAAGGTTCTCTTGACCTTTTTCATCGCCCGTCATCAACGTTACGTTCTGTAGAAAACTACCTAGGCTGCGGTCCATAGTTACTTCTTCGCCTTCTTGAACCACATCTTCTTCTACGAATTCCTTTATCGAGTTCAATAACTCCTGCACGTTCTCGTAGCGGCTAACGCCCTCTACCGTTTTATCGTTGTATAGCTCGGCTACTAGCTTCGTGGTTTTGCCTATGGTAGTGGCAAGGTCGTAAGCGCTAAGCTTTGTAGACTGTGCCGCAAAGCTCTTTATCATCAAAGCAAAATCCTCTATCAAGCTCTTGGTACGGGTAGGGAAATCATACGCATGTATATTGTCTATCACATCCCACATGCGCAAGCCTGCGTTGGCCGCGAATATGTTTATCTTATCAATGGTAGTTTGACCTATACCGCGCACTGGGTAATTGATAACACGCTTCAAGGCTTCTTCATCGTAGTGGTTAACGGCTAACTTTAGGTAGCCTAGCAAATCCTTCACCTCCTTACGTTGGTAGAAACTCATGCCACCATATATCTTATACGGAATATTGTGCCTGCGCAACGCCTCTTCAAATGCGCGGCTCTGTGCGTTGGTACGGTATAGTATGGCAAAGTCAGAATTCATGTAGTGCTCGCGCATACGTAGCTCCATAATGCTATCTGTTACCCAGCGGCCTTCTTCGTTATCGCTTGGTGTGCGCACTATTTGTATATCGTGGCCCTTATCGTTGCTGGTCCATATTTCTTTCTTCAGCTGGTTTTTGTTGCGGTGTATTAGTTCGTTGGCAGCCTTTACAATGTTTTGGGTAGAACGGTAATTCTGCTCTAGCTTATACACTTTCAAGTCAGGAAAATCCTTCTCGAAATTCAATATGTTATCGATAGTCGCTCCGCGGAAACCGTAGATACTCTGTGCATCATCGCCCACCACGGTTATGTTCTGAAACATATCTGCTATGCGCTTTACTATAGCGTACTGCAAGGTATTCGTATCCTGAAACTCATCTATCAATACATACTTAAACTTACGCTGGTACTTGTACAGCACTTCTGGGAACTTCTCTAATATAACGTGCGTTTGCAATAGCAAATCGTCAAAGTCCATAGCACCGCTCTTAAAACAGCGGTCGCAGTATAGTTTGTATAGCGTAGCTGTAGCAGGACGGCGCGTATTCAAGTCCTCGGCTTTTAGCTCAGGGTCGGCAGCATAAGCCTGTGGTGTTATCAGCGCGTTTTTAGCAGCAGATATTCGGTACTGTATCTGGTTCGGCTTATAGATTTTATCATCTAGCCCCTGCTCTTTTATAATCGTTTTTATCAGCGAGCGCGAGTCTTCGGTATCGTAAATAGTAAAGTTGCTTGGGTAGCCTATGTGCGGCGCCTCTACACGTAGTATGCGTGCAAACACCGAGTGGAAAGTGCCCATGTAAAGGCTGCGGGCATTGTTGCCGGCTATCTTCTCTATACGGTGGCGCATTTCCTCGGCGGCCTTATTGGTAAAGGTAAGCGCCAATATGCCGAAAGGGTCGTTGCCCTGGTTCAATAAGTGTGCTATACGGAAAGTAAGTACGCGTGTTTTGCCCGAACCCGGACCCGCAATAATCAGCGTGGGGCCATCGGTATTAACTACTGCCGCGCGCTGCGGCTCATTCAACTCATCTAAATAACTCATTCCGCGAAAATAGCAGAGCAGCAACACAATTCGCAGTTAAATTTTCAAATGGTGGATATGCCTGATTAGCAACACTTAAAAAACATGTTTGGGTAAACCTATTTGCACAAACCGATAATATTTAGCAAGTTTGTAGTACAATCAATCGGTTGTAAGGCTTATAGGCATTAACGCTCCCCTCTGTTAACTTGCTTTTCAGCCATCAACGCAGCCGATATGTTCCCGCTAGTTATTGTTACTTTTTTTATTTGAACTAAACATTACCACCATACACCATGGCTGAATACAATACCGTAAGGCCCAAACTTATATTGAAAGAATACGGCCGCCACGTACAGAAGATAGTAGAAAACTGCCTAGCAGAAAAAGATCCTGTAAAACGCAACCAGTTTGCTAAGGAGATAATAGAGCTAATGGGGCAGCTTAATCCGCACTTGCGCAACGTAGAAGACTTTAAGCACAAGCTATGGGACCACCTATTTATAATGAGCGATTATAAGTTGGATGTAGAGTCGCCATATCCTATAAAAGACCGTGCAGAAATAGAAAAACGACCAGAGCGTTTGCCTTACCCGCAATCGCGCATTAGGTTTAAGCATTATGGTAAAAATGTAGAGTCGCTAGTAGCCAAGGCCATAGCCACCGAAGACCCTTACAAGAAGGAAGAATTTACCAAGTGTATAGGTAACTTTATGAAACTTGTTTATCAAAACTGGAGCAAAGAATACGTAAACGATGAGATAGTGAAGAACGACATCCGTTTACTTTCGAAAGGTGAATTGGAAGTAGCAGACGATAGCGACTTAAACTCGCTAGCACGTGCCAACAAGCAGAAGCCAGATATGCAAACGCAGAAAAAAGGCGGTGGCAAACAAGGCAACAACAAATTCCGCCAAGGTGGCGGCGGACAGGGCCAAGGTGGCAACAACCAAGGCGGTGGCGGACAAAACCGCAACAAGCATTTTAAAAAGAACAGGACGAACAAACCACCCCAATAGTATATACAGCATCCCCTTCGGCAACGGAGGGGATGTTTTGTTTTAGCAGCTACTCATAAACTTCGACAGAAACAATCACCCATTCCCCGTCAGTTTTCTTCATTACTGCTTCTGCTCCGCGATATGAAAGGCTAACTTTAAACCACACGTGCTCCATATTTTCATCAAATGTAACAGCCGATATTACAGGGTGCGGTGTAAGCTGCCAATAGTCGCCAGC
>JAFDYM010000189.1 GCA_018267435.1 Bacteroidota bacterium
ATCGCTAAGCGCTAAGCCTACATTGGCTTGCTTAAATGCACCTGCATCGTTCAAGCCATCGCCAAGCATTAGCACATGGGTTCCATCGGCTTGTAGCTGCTTTATAAAGTTCAATTTATCGGCTGGCTGCTGATGAAAAACCAAATGCTCCGCAGGTATAAAACCTGCTAAGTAATCTTTTGCAGAATCGTTATCGCCACTCAATACATATAGCTTGAATTTTTCTTTCAACCTATCAATCAATTGCGAAAAGCCCGCACGGTATTTATTGATAATGGTAAAATTGCCTAGCACTTCTCCATCTATCTGCACAAATACACTTGAACCAAGCACGGGGCCATAAGTAGCCACGCCCAAAAACTTAGCCGACCCTATGCGGATACTATGGCCAGCTACTTTAGCCTGTATACCAGCACCTTCAATTTCAGCAAAGCTATCAACTGGTAGAAGCGAATGCTCAGACATGAAAGCAGACAACTTGCGGCTAAGCGGGTGGGTAGAATGATATACTACCGACTTAACCAATTGGTACTGCACAGGGCTAAGAGGAGTACCTGTATAAGTAATATTTTCGCCCTTGTTATAGGTTAGCGTACCCGTTTTATCGAACACTATCGACTTTACTTGTGCTAGCTTCTCTATAACAAAAGCATTCTTCAAATACACTTTGTTATTGCCAAGTATGCGCAGCACATTGCCTAAGGTAAAAGGAGAAGAAAGTGCCAAGGCGCAAGGGCAGGTAATAATCAATACCGAAGTAAAAGCATTTAATGCCTTATGCATATCGGTAGGCAGCCAATACGCTGCTGCACCAAAGGCTACCAATAGCACTGCAGGTGTAAACCAGCGGCTTACCTTGGTAGCTAATGAGCTTAAGTTGTCTGTTTCATTTTTCTTAAAGGCATCGTCGTTCCATAGCTGGGTAAGGTAGCTTTGCGATACCGGCTTTAGGGTTTCAATTTCAATAGTGCCCCCTTCGTGCCTACCGCCTGCGTACAGTTGGTCTCCACTCCTCTTCTGCACAAGTTCCGACTCGCCCGTTACAAAGCTGTAGTCGATAGCGGCCTCGCCTTTTATAAGTATCGAATCGGCTGGTATCAATTCCTTGTTGCGGATTATCAGCCTATCGCCTGTTTTAACTTTGGTAAGCGGCACAGTGGTTTCATGCCCTTGTTCAAGCACGCTTACCGCAACCGGGAAATACGATTTGTAGTCGCGTTCGAAAGAGAGTACGTCGTAAGTTTTGTTTTGGAACAAACGCCCGATAAGCATTAGAAAAACCAAACTTCCCAAGGTATCAAAGTATCCTGCGCCAGTATGCGAGAATACCTCGTAACTACTGCGCACAAACATGATGAGTATACCCAATGCAATAGGGAAATCCATATTCAGGCTCCTATGTTTTAGGGCAGCCCAAGCCGATGCAAAAAACTCGCTTGAACAATAGAACATTACGGGTAATGCCAGCACAAAATTCAAATAGCCAAAAGCCTTGCGCAGTGGCGACTCCGACAAGGCATCTATACCTAAATATTCAGGGAAACTAAGCAACATAATATTACCAAAACAGAAGAAAGCTATACCTAGCTTTAAGTAATAGCGCTGCAGGTGATTGTGCTTCTCCTTACGCTCAATATCGTTTAGGTTTATATGCGGCTCATAGCCTATGTTGGCCAAGGTTTCTACTACTTGCCTAAGGTTAAGTACATTGCTATCGAACACTATATCTACTTCGCGTTTACCAAAGTTTACAGTAGAGCGATTAATGCCTTCGCGTAGCTTGTATAAGTTTTCAAGCAGATAGATACATGAGCTACAATGTATTTGTGGTACGTAGAATACCACCCGCGCAACATTCTCTTGCTGAAATGAAAGCAGCTTTACAATCACTTCGGCATCTTCCAGATATGCAAATTTTTCCTGCTTGGCACTGGCCGTTACCTTCACGCCAGGTGCATTGTTCAAGTCGTAATAGCTACATAGCTCGTTCTGATGCAGTATTTCATACACGGTTTTGCAGCCCTGGCAACAAAATGCCTTTTGGTTAAACACAATGCTACCATTACAGCTATCGCCGCAATGGTAGCAAAGGCTCAATTTTGTTGTCGCAACTGCCGTATCCATGTATTACTGCTGATGATTCGGTTCATTCTTTAAGGTGCGCATACCTATAACTTCGTATAATGGGCACCACTGGGCTAGGGCGGTAACAAGCAATATAGTACCAGGCAACATCCAATACCATGCGCCAGTAAGTATGGCGTATATCATGCCTATCATAAATATCAATATGCGGATTACACCGTCTATAGCACCTACGTTCTTATTCATATCGTATGTTTTTATTTACGACACAAAATTCCGATAAGCACTACGGGCATTTATTGAGCTACGTCAATGTTTTTGTTGAGGTTTAGCCTAGATATACGGGCTAAGCATAGTAGATTCAGGGAAAAACTACCCTTTCATCCTTTCCATTAGTTCGTCCTTGGCTTTTTTAGAAACTGGCAACTGCGCACCACCTTTCATCTCTACGCTTCCACCTTCTGTTTTATTGTAGCGCACTATGTAGTTTATATTTACTAGGTATGACCGATGGGTACGTATAAAATTATTGTTGGCCACAAGCGTATCTTCAAACTCCTTGATATTCTTACTGGCCACTATATCCTTGGCATCGTTAATTACTATGCGGGTATAGGCACTTTCGGCTTGCAGATATATAATATCATTTACGTTTACAAACTCAATAGTATCAAGGGTAGAAATAGCAATAGTCTCTACCTTTTTACTGTTATAGTTTTCAAGAATCAACTGAAGCTGTCTGTTATATGTATCTGGTTTTTGCTTCTGTTCAGCCTTCTGCACGGCTATTACTAGCTCCTTAATATTGATAGGCTTCATTAAATAGTCAAGCGCGCTTACCCTAAAAGCTTGTAGGGCATACTCGCTGAAGGCTGTTGTAAAAATGATTTCGAAATTTACATTGGCTATAAAGTCGAGCAATTCAAAGCCTGTATAGCCCGGCATATCTACATCTAAAAACACAACATCTGGCTGATGTAGCTGTATGGCTTTTACCGCATCAGGCACATTGCCGCAATGTGCCAACACCTTTAGATGTGGGCAATTCTCGTCCAAAAGCATTTGCAGCATACTGCGCGCCTTCTCCTCGTCATCTACTATTATTGCTGTAAGCGCTGTGTTACTCATGTTATCATTCTATAGGTAGCGATATACGCACTGTAGTTCCCATTGCATTACCCTCGCTATCGGTGTTATCGACATAATGATATGCAAATTTCTGTTCACTTGTGTTATTCAATATTTCGAAACGCCTACTAGTGGCCGAGGTAGCAAACGACTGATGCCCTATGCGCTTGGTATTGATAATAGCGCTGGCACTGCGACCTATACCATTATCGCTAATAGTACATAGAAGCATTTGCTCATCATCGTTATAATCGAAATTAACGCTTACCTGCTTCACTCCTTCTTTGTGCTGCAAACCGTGCTTAATGCTATTCTCAATAAACGGCTGCAATATCATCGGCGGAATTTCCATCGTAAATATATCTACGGCAGAGGCGTATGTAATGTTATAGCTGAATACATCGCCTAGCCTAAGCGCTTCCAAGGCTAAATACTCCTCAATCATATTTATCTCCTCTTGCAGCGTAAGGCTCTGCCTGCTGCTGGCACGCAGTATATTGCGCATAAGCTGGCTGAAGCGCGATAGGTGCTCATTCGCTAAACGCTTATCACCTGTAAAGAATACCTCTTGTATGGAATTGAGTGAGTTAAAAATGAAATGCGGGTTCATTTGCGCTTTTAAGGCCTTCAATTCGCTTTCAATATTCTCCAGCTTAGTCCTTTGCAACTCGGCATCCTTCTTCTCCGTATCATACTTAGTCTGCATTTCGGCCATAGTAGCCATACTGTTCTCATTGGCAAGTAATAGCTTTCTGTTATGAAACAATTCGAAATGCTTCAATGCCTCTTTATAATTCTCAACCCTTACATATAGCCTGTACATCTTCTCGTTATGGGTCATCTCATCCATAGGTCGAATCATAGCCTTGCGCAACTCGTACGACTGTAGGGCATAATCAATCCCTTTTTGCAGTTCCTCCTTCTGCACATACATATTGCTAAGCATGTTCAAAAGGGAACCCTGTATCTGCGTATCGGCCCCACCTGCAATTATTGAATGTACAAGTGGCTCGGCCTCATCCAGTCGCTTTTGCCATAGCAAAGCCGTAGCCTTGTGCATCAATGCAAAATCCATAGCGCTTTTAAAGTTGATACTAGCAGCTTCTTTGTATGACAGTTCAGCATATCGTATTGCTTCATCAAACTCCTTCTTGCCTATCATCAGTTTCGACATACATACATGCACCTGAAACACATACTGAGTACAGCCATGTGCCATCAGCAATGGCAATGAATCCTTATAAAACTGCTCGGCAGTTGCATTATCCTGCCTCCGCTCTGCCACTATACCTAGCTTACAAAGTATCAAGCCCTCAAGCCAAGGTTCGTTCAACGCTTTGCTACACTCAAGCGCATGGAACAAATGCACAGTTGCTTGCTGTAAATCCTTTTCGCGCAAATAATCTGATGTCGATTGGTGATACTGGCACTTCAATGCCAAATCGTTTTGTATTGCAGTACTATTATCCAGTTCCGCTATCAATGCATCTCCATCTACCGCTTTGTTATAGGGGCACAGCATAAGGTTGTACACTTGCGTAAGCGCCACCAAATCATTATCGCCAATGGCTTTCGCTTTCTGCTCAGCATCTGCTAGCAACTCAATAGCTTCGGCAACTTTGCGGTTGCTAAGCATAGCTATACCAGCCGACAACTGTGCCTTAACCCTGTAAACACTTTTCGGCTCAAGAATAGTAGAGGCCATCACCTCGTTGCTGTAAGCAAGTGTATGGCTGGTATCAATATAGTTGTACCACTTAGCTAGTTGTAGCTTAGCAGCCAAAGCATCATCGCCTTGCAGCGAAGGCAATTTAGCTTTTACAGTTTCTATGCATTGAATTAAAGTGGTCATAATTTTAGTACTAAGCTATATTAGCAATTGCTAGATAAAACATCTAATTTATATAGCAAACCAGCTTAAAGAAACAAATCCAGCATCTCTCCTCAAAAGTAAAGCCTGCTTCGTAAAGCGAAACGGCACCTAGATAAAGTAGCTTCTAATCAGTAAACCGGTTACAACAACTTCACGGCAACTAAAACCAACAGAATGAAAAAAACAATACTTTCAATATTGGCTGTACTTGGTGTGTATGGCGCCAATGCACAATGCAACGCTATTGTAGTAGATGCACCCACTCAAAACTTTTCTGCCAAACGTTGCGCAGGTACGCCACTTGCGCTTTATGCCTATGCTACAGGCGGCACCAATGTTAACTATACCTGGTATAAAGACGGCAGCGTGTTTTTAGCTGCATCTACCGATAACCAAGCAGATATTTCATCGCTGGCACAAAGCGATGGTGGTGTATATACCGTTATGATAACTACGAACGAATGCCCTACCGGCATAACTCCACCATATACGTATACCATACAGGTGGATACTGCCGGGCCACCTGCGGCAAGCACGCAAAGCGCTTCAACTTTTACACCTTGTGTAGGAAGCACCAATAGTTATGGCGTAGGTTTACCAAACCCAGAGCTATACGATTGGACATGGAACGTGCCAAGTGGCTGGACGGGCAGTTCTACTACTTCTGGCATAACGCTTACAGTGGGCGATACTAGTCGTAGCGTAATAGCTACTGCAACCAACGGCTGTGGCACACGCGATTTTGGTTTCAGTTTTGTAACTCCAGTATCGGGTGCCCCTGCACAGCCCGACACCATTAACCTACACTATGGGCAACTGTGTGCGGGTAATATGGTGTACTTAAGCGTAAATGTAGTGCCTGGCAATTCATATAGCTGGGAATTCCCTTCAGATTGGACGCAAACACCATACCCTGTAGCAGGTATTGTAACGGTAACAGTACCTTCATCGGGCACAGTTACAGTAAAAGCAAGCAACACCTGCAGCACTGACACTGCAACATATACACAGTACATTAATGTAAGCCCCGCACTACAAACGCCCATAGTAACGCAAGTAGGCAATACGCTGCAAACTAATGCTGTAGCAGCAGTGTACAGCTGGTATGAATATTATGAAAACTACATAGGCGATACTACCATAATAGGCCCTACAGGCAATATATACACACCTGTAGTAAATGGCACATTTATATTATACATAACCGACGAAAATGGTTGTACTGCAGTGTCGGATACAATACAATTTACTGGACTGAATGTAGGTATAGACAACGTAGCAAATGCTGAGTACATTATATACCCTAACCCAGCCAGCAATGTAATAAACATAAAAAGCGAAGCGGCCCTTGATATAACTATAACCGACCTACAAGGCAGGATAGTATACGAAGCCAAAGACGTAGTAGGCACACACCCTATTTCTACAAACCATATGGGTAACGGAGCTTACCTGCTACATACCAACAAGGGCACTAAGTTAAGTACAACTAAACTGCTTATATCTAAATAGCAAAACATACAACACTCCCCTGACAGCTTTCATAGTGGTTTAAACCCTGCTTTACTTAGGTATTGCGGGGTTTTTCTTTTAGAAGCCCAAAGCCACATTTCGCTCATCAAGCAAAACGGCACTTTCGTCAAACCAAACCGCACATACACTAAAAGAGGAAAAATACCCGTGCCATGCTTCGCAGTTTTGCCGCAACTAAAAATCCAATCAATGAAAAAACATTTATTATCAATGCTGCTAGCCACTATATGGTTATGCAGTTTAGCCCAAATACCTACCAATGGGCTAGTACAGCGTTTCTCCTTCGATGGTACGCTGGATGGTATCAACGGAAACTCGCTTTCCCTATTCGGCCAAGCCAACTATGTAAACGACCGTTTTTCGAGCGCCAACTCGGCACAAAACCTTACCACTACTGCTTATTCCTTCAACACAGCATCGCTAACCAATTTACCTACAGGCAATGCAGATAGAACTGTGTGCTTTTGGTATAAGAGCAATGCTAATGCTACGCACTCCTTATTTAACTATGGCAACAGCGGAGCAAATACATTTGCCATAGCTTACACCACGGCCCCTACAAGGCTCGTACTATTTAACGGAGCTACTGAATATAGCCGTAATATAACTTACACGGGCAACTGGACACACGTAGCTGTGGTACATAGTGCAGGCAACAGCTATATATATTTAAACGGGGTACAACAAGGGGCTGCTTTAGCCGTAAGCTATGCAACTACCGCAGGTCAAACAGTAAATATAGGCTTCTCGCCGGGCGGCACTCCATACGCAAATTTTCAAATGGATGAGCTATTAGTATATAATCGTGCCCTTACATCGGGCGAAGTAACTACTGTTTACAATGCCTGCGGCAACCCAACAAACACAAGCACTGCGGCAAACCAAAACATCTGCGCAGGTAACACTGCTACACTTTCAGTTGCTGGCTCTAACATATCATGGTATGCTTTCCCTAGCGGCGGATTGCCTTTCGCATCAGGTAATAGCTTTACTACAGGCGTACTTACTAATAACATAAGTTACTATGCCGAAAGTGCCGGTTGCGCAGTGCGCACCGAAATTCCTGTTACAGTAACCCAAGCTGCACCAACTGCACCAACTAATACAAGCCAAGCAGCATACCTTACCCGTTGCTCAGGCGCTACAAGTATTCTCAGCGTATCAAGCACCGACTCGGTACGCTGGTACAATGTACCAACTGGCGGCACAGCCTTAGGTACTGGCAACTCGTTTACCACGCCTGCACATGCCGATCCATTTCCCAATGCCACAGGCACTGTAACTTACTATGCCGAGGCTTGGAATGCGTGTGGAGCATCGGCACGTACGGCTATAAACATAACAGTAAAGGCAACACCAGCTACACCGGTTAACGCCACTCCATCGGGCAATTTAAACATCTGTACAGGTAGTTCTACCACGCTTACAGTTACTTCAACTTCGGGTACGGTTGAATGGTCAACTGTAAGTGTTACACCATCAGTGGTAGGTACGGGCAATAGCTTCACTACCCCAACACTAACTACCACCACTCAATATGCGGTTTATGCGGTACTGAACGGCTGCTTTTCAACCGACCAAACAATTACAGTAAACGTATCTCAATCAGGCGCTGCTGCACCTACTAATAATACCGCACCAGCGGCACTATCGGTATGCGAAGGAAATACTACATCGCTATCGGCTACAAGCAGCGGCAGTACAATATACTGGTACGATGCACAAACTGGTGGCAACCTGCTTGGTACAGGTAGCCCATTTGCCACTCCTGCTATTAACGATACTACAACTTTTTATGCCCAGGCAGGTACAGGTACTTGCGCATCTACCCGTACAGCTATTACTGTTACTACCAAGTTTGTACCTATGGGTGTTATACAACTGGTAAACGATACAATC
>JAFDYM010000018.1 GCA_018267435.1 Bacteroidota bacterium
GAAAGACTTAACTGGCGCAGTGATGTCTGCGTTATCGTGCAAGTTACCAGCCATACCCATGGTATCACCACGGCCACGCTTAAGGTTAGCTAGGAACTTACCTTGCCAAGCACCGCTCTTAGGGTAGCGGGTTGAAGTACCGTTCCAAGGGTAGATACGACGGTCAGTTATACGCTCTTCAGTGTTAGCAGGTTGGTTGCCTATAAGGGCAAGTGCTGCATATTCCCATTCTGCCTCGGTTGGTAGGCGGTACTTAGGTAGCATTATACCATCTTCAGTACGTACGTGGCGGGTGCCGCTACCGTTAGGGTTAAGGTCTTTCATAGGCCTTTTACCGGCGCTACCTTCGTACTGGCCTACTAGGTAAGCTTCAGTATTAAAGTTATCGCTACCCACTTGCGATGGGTTTTCAGCCAATACACCTTTGTCTATTAGTATCCTTTCGTTTACACGGTTGCTACGCCATTCAGCAAAGTCGTTAGCTTGTAGCCAGTTTACACCTACCACTGGGTAGAAATCGTAAGCTGGGTGGCGGAAGTAATACTCTACGTAAGGCTCGTTGTAAGCCAACTCATCGCGCCATACTAGTGTATCTGGCAATGCCTTCTTAACTACATCTGGAAAATCGTTACCGAATACACGGTTCATCCAGTATAGGTATTCACGGTAGTGTACGTTCGCTATCTCAGTCTCGTCCATGTAGTACGACTTAACTGTGGCACGGCGTGCAATGTTGTGATATTCGTAAATAACATCTTGTTCGGTGTTCCCCATTACGAAAGTACCACCTTGTACGAATACAAGGCCCGGGCCAGTTTCTTGGCCTTGGTATTTGGCTACTTCGAAACCACCATTCTTGGTATCGTTGTAGTTCCAGCCGGTAACCGATGATTTTTCTTTGCCACACGATGCCATTCCCAGTACGAATGGCACAGCAAGAGCTAAATACAGTTTACTAAGCTTCATTTGCTTGATTGAGTTTAGTTTTTGAAGGGTTGCTTATTAAAGATTGCTAAAATAGAATTTTCGCTGAAACAATAGAACAATTTTCACAAAGATATTTTCGCTGTGGTTTTAACAAATTGTTTTAGCCACAGATTAACAGATTAAATACAAAAAACAGCCAGATGCAAGGCGATTTTAGGTCTATGCTTGATTCCACTAACACTTGTTCTCTTAGCTCTCCCAATTTTCTTAGTTCCCTAGTTCTCTTAAAAACCTAGAATGTCCGGGCAAGGCAGGTAGCCTTTCATGGCACGTGGGTTAAGCGAGTTATCGTCGCCACCGCTCCAGTTAAATGTGAACGATAGCTCGTGGCTACCTCCTGTTTTATTGGCTAGTTTCGACATGGTATAGTCGTAGCTATAACCTACACGGAATTTGCCTTTTTTGAAACCCAAATAACCAATAATGGCATCGGAGTTATAAATGGCATTGCGGTAACCCAAGCCGAAATACATAAAACTTACGCCTGCAAGGAACGTTGCCTCGGCCTGGTATGCTTTGCCTTGGTTTACAAAAAGAACGTTAGGCGATAGCCAAATATTGTACTTGCCGCTGGCGCGGTGCTTTATAGGTAAGCTGGCACCAAAGTGCGCGGTAAATTTCATAGGTACAGGGCCATTGTCCTCGTTGTTGAAACTTACTTTGCGCATTAACATATTGTTGGCTGCAAAGCCTACGTAAAACTTCTCGGTAAAAAACAGGGCACCTGCGCCTATATCGCCTTGGTGAATAGATGTTTTTTGCGGCAGAGGCTCGGTAGTGGCGTTAGGTACGTTTACATTGTTATAGAAACCCGTATAAGGGTCTATCATGTCTGTCCACAGTAGCTCCTCCCACTTTACGCGCGTATTTATATAACTACCTGATATACCTATTTTGATAGCCATTTTGCGGTTAATTTTTATTTGCTGGCTGTACATTACCGTAGCCTTGTAGGTGGCGTATAGGCCATTGGCTACTTGGTCGGCAGTAAATAGTGCACCTATACCGCCGCGCATAGGTTTTATGTGCATGTCGAAGCCCGCCATATAGGTGGTATAGCCACCATTAAAGCCATCGCCTAGGCCGCTCCACTGGTTGCGGTAGTTGGCAGTTACGCGCGGGCCATAGCTTATACCCGCCAGTGCAGGGTTAAGGTGCAACGGTGCCGAGAAATATTGGCTCATCTCTACATCCTGTGCCTTAATATCTACTAAAGCTGTAAGGAGCACAGACAGGGTAACGACAATATGTTTAAGTTTGAACGGCAAATTATTTGAATGTTTGTGAAATAAAACCCAAAACGCCTCGTTTTATTGCGCGATTTGGAATATAAAAGTGCCAAAAATAATGATTGGTTTTTATCAGCAAGGTTATATGCGCATATTTTCAGCTTTTACTATAAAATTAACTGCCGTGGCGGTTCTGGTTTTAACAACTGGGCTGCTTAGCGCGCAAGATTATACCCGCACCCTTAACTGGGATGCCAACTTAAAAAGCATAGCCACCATAGATGGCCAAGTGCATAAGCAAGCCACCTTTGCAGGTGCCAACCACAGCGATAGCAAAAACCTGATAGCCGTATACAGCGAGTACCTACCATTAAATGTAAAAGGCGATATAAGCGCCACTTTGGTAAACGCTACTTACGAACCTGCCGTAGGTATAGATAACGAAACAGCCAAGTACATAGCAAACGAAGTACAGATAACTGCCGACCTAGCCATGATACGCAAAAGGCCCGGTGCGCAAATAAGCTTTGTACCATACCGCAAAAACGGTGCGGTGGTAGAGCGTTTAACTAGTTTTACCCTACGCCTAAGCGTAACCACACCGCGCGAGCATAGGGGTACTAATGCCTATGCTACAAACTCGGTGCTGGCAAGCGGTACTTGGCACAAAGTAGCTATAGGTGCCGAGGGGATATATAAGCTAGACTTTAATTACATAAAGACCGTAATGGGGGTAGAACCTAGCGGCATAAATGTGGGAAGGCTAGGGGTATTTAGCAATGGCGCAGGTATGGTGCCCGATAGAAACAGCGAGGCGCGCTACGATGATATAGCTGAAAACCCAAGCTTGTTTGTAGATAATAACAATAACGGCAGCTTCGATACAGATGATTATTTGTTGTTTTACGCAGGTGGGCCCGATGCTTGGAAATATAATAGCACTACACAAACTTTCAACCACGAAAAAAACTTGTTCAGCGATAATAGCTATTGCTACATAACTACCGATGCTGGTACTGGCAAGCGTGTACAAACTGCTGCTAACGCAGGTGCACCCAACCAAACCATAACCGAGTTTGATGACTATGCCTTTAACGAAAAAGAAGAAACAAACTTGCTAAAGAGCGGGCGTATATGGGTAGGCGACCGCATGAGTAGTTTTAGCAATACCAAAAGCTTCTCATTTACCTTTCCTAATCTTATAACTTCGGTGCCTGTTATATTGGTATCGGCTGCTGCACCTAGTACTACCTATGGTTCCAATACCATAGTAA
>JAFDYM010000190.1 GCA_018267435.1 Bacteroidota bacterium
ATCGGGCACTAGGGCTACTATATCTGCTATGCGTTGTGGGGTCAATAGTTTTTTAAAGTCTGCACTAGCCTCTTCTAGCTTTGTGGCATGGCGCAGCAATACGTGGTCCTTTAGCTGTGCAAAAGGCTGCGTGGCTTTCTCTTTCCAGTTCACCCAACTGTGGTGGAAGAACAGCGATGCGCCATGATCTATCAGCCACAGCTCGTTATGCCACCATAGCATATTGGTATTGCGCACCGTGCGGTCCACGTTCAAAAGTAAGTTATCAAGCAGCACAATCCTGGATGCCAGAGCGGCATCTACGGTGTGTACGTTGGCATCGTAGGTTATGGCGCCGCTTAGGTAGTGTAGTGCTAGGTTTAAGCCAGTGCTCGCCTTCAGCAGGTCTTGTATTTCCTCATCTCCCTCCATGCGGCCAAAGGCTTCATCTAGGTTGGCAAACACCAGTTCAGGTATGCGCAGGTTAAGCGTGCGCGCTATTTCGCCGCCTATTAATTCCGCTATCAAGGCGCGTGTGCCCTGGCCTGCACCTTTAAATTTTAGGGCATACAGAAAGCCATCGTCAGCCTCTATTATGGCGGGCATACTACCGCCCTCGCGCAGTGGCGTAACATAGCGCGTAACATTAACTGAGCGTAGCTGTATGGTATGGCTCATAGTATTGGCTAAAATAGCATTATCCGTTATAGACAGTTAATATTTGCTAGTAAAGCAAGTAATCATTTTTGGGCAATAGTGCTATTAGTTATGTTTGCCCGTTCATGGTAAAATTAGTTTGGCTTAACCTTATTGTAATGCTATTGGCCGCGTTGCCCCACCAAGGCAATGCTCAAGCCACCGAACCTGTAACTACCCAAAGCCAGGCTTGGTACGGCTATTACATTACTGCCGACTTTGGCAAAAAATGGTTTCTAACCATGGAGGTAGAAAACCGCCAGTTTATTAAACCCAGCGCACAAAACATGTTTTTGATGCGCCCCCATTTACACTACAAGGTTCATAAGCATTGGGATGTAGGCTTAGGCTATGCCTATTTCTTGGTTAGCACACAAAATCCATTGGCTAAAAAAAGCAGCTTAACCACACCTGAACAGCGCTTGTTTCAAGAGGTTAACAACAACCACACCTGGGGCAGGTTTACGCTTAGCCACCGCTTTAGGGTAGAAGAACGTTGGGTACACAAAACCCTAGGGCAACAGTTGGCAGAGGGCTATAATTTTAACTTCCGTTTTAGATACCGTATAGGTTTAGATGTATTGTTATATCAAACCCGTGAAAAGCAACATAAGCTAAAACTGCGCATCAATAACGAGATAATGGTAAACATACCAACTAAGGTGGTTAAAAATATCTTCGATCAAAACCGTGTTTATGCGGGTATCAATTATCAGCCGCCGGGTCCTATATCGTTCGAGGTGGGCTATCTGCATTGGTACCAAGAAAGGCAAATGACCAAACAATACTTTAACCGACATATAGTACGATTTTCTGTCTTCCATAAAGTTGCTTGGCCCAGCAAGAAAAACAAAAACTAGGGTCATTTAACACCTTGAGCACCAGCAAAAAGGACAGAAGGGTAAGTAGTGTTAAATACTTTGCGCTTTTATCCAACTTTTTGCCGCATTTCCGTATAATATTTACGTTCCCCTTAACCGGGTTTTTCGCAATAACATAAACATACTGCTGCACTGTGTATAGGATAGTTAAGATTTGGCTATTGATACTGGCGTTTATTGCCAGTGGCTATACCTATGCCAATGGGCCAGGTGCTACCTCGGCACCGGCTAGCAATGCCGCTGTACTGACCGACTCAACCACCGATATATTTGCCGTAGAAAAAGCAAGCCTGATACAGCGCATAGGTTTTGAAAAAGTACGGATAGTAAACGAGTTTAAAAGTACCGATGCGCGCTTTCTTACCTTGGTAGATAGTGTAACCAACTACGTGTTACAGCTTAACGTTTCAAAAGAGAAGCAGAATATATACTTAAGCCGCTTGCATGTTTTTTTAAAGAACATTGACCGCTACTATAGCGATGGCTACTTGAAGAACGGCACCTATTTGGCAGTACTTAGCTACTACCCCATAATGATAGAATGGGACATGCGCGATGAACTGTTGCGCAACATTCAGCGTTACAATAAATTCTCGATAAAAGCAGCCAGGCTGATACCTATAGATGAAGTAGCTGAGGATTTCCTTATGGACTACATGAAGGATTATCCCGATGATATTTTCCGCTATGCCGAGGAGTTTGACGACCGCAGGTTTGCTCAAAAGCTGCTGGAGAAGGCTTTGAAACAATCGCCTGAATCGGCCAAGCGCTACTTTGCCACTGGCAATGGCGTAAACGACCTGCTGCGCCGCAGCAGCGACCCTTTTGTACGCAAGAGCTATGAAATATACAACAAGTTTGGGTTAAAGAGCAGGGCATATTTGTTGCTCGATGATTTAGTAACTGGAAAAATGACAATGGAAGCGGCAGACTCGGCAGGTGCCAACCCCGAGGTAATGTTCCGCATATTGGTAGGCCACTCAGCTAAGTTCGATGCCACTATCAACTACAGCATGTATAGGTTTTTAGATAACTACAGCCAAGATGCAGTACGCAAGCTAAACCAAGATGTAGTAAATGGTGGCATGGCCGCTTACGATGCTTTTGGCAAGAAAAGCATTGAAGAGATATTTGTGTTGGTAAGTTATGGCCACGCACAAGGATCGCTGCGTGTGTTTGAAAACATGCTAGAAATACTGCGTGTAAAATGCGATGGCAAACACGTAAGCACCACTATGCTTAACTCGCTTGATAAGGAGAAGCTAAAGCAACTGATAATATATTGCGACCAAAACCAACTGCTCGACAATCTGTTTTCGGTAATAGATGACGAACGCAAAAACTATTTGCTTGAACTTACTACCATAGAGGAGAAAGAAGAGCTGATGCCACCTTTCAAAACCTTTGGCAAAGACGATATAGTAACCCAAACACAGCCCGACTACAGGGTAATGACGCAGATAACAAAAGCGCGCCCACCTAAAGAAGTACTAGGCGATGTAGCAGAAAACAGCACCGCACCTGCAAGGGTAGATAAGCCAGGCACGGCTGGCAAACCAGGCTTAAGCGATGCACCCATTAAACCTAGCCTAAGCACGGGCACTATAGCCAAAGCCGACGTAGAGCCAATGCCCATACCCGAAAACATTGCCCCGATAAAAATAGACCTTGATGACCGCCAAAAAGCAATACTGCTACTAAAGAAAAACATACTGCATACGGTACAGAACATAGGGTCGTTTATAGAAAAAGACTATGCCGAAGAAGTATTGCTATACGCGGCACAAAAAGAGCCCGACGAAATGCTTAAACGCATAGAAGCTTATAAGCGCAAGGTATATAGCAAGCGTATACTTGAAGTATGCGCCATTAATGCACCGGTATCCGTTAAGCGCTACCTGTACACGCCTCAGCACCCCGTAACTTACATACTGCAATACAGTACCGATCCTACGGTAAAGAAAATATTTGAGATTAACGCACAAATAGGCTACCACAGCAAGCCATTGCTATTACTTGATGATATAATGAACAACCGTATTTCGATAAAAGATGCGGTAACCATAGGTACACAGCCAGCTCAGCTATATAGCGCATTGGTAAAAACGGTAAGCCATCCTAAGTATATAGGCAAGTATAGCATAGACCGTGAAATGCGCGACTACTGCCTGCGCTTTACCCGCGAAATAAACGACAAGATAGCCTCGGGTGCCTCGCAGCCTTTTTATGGTGTAGAAAGCTACAATGCTGCCGAACTTTACTTTCTAATGTTGTATGGCAGGGAGGAGGTTTTCACTTCTACCTTCAATGGCTTGTTTAACCGCTTTACACAAAAAATAGCTGCTGGTGGCGGCCAAGCATTTTTAAACTCGGTAGGCAATAACCGCTTCCGCGATTTTTTAAGTATGTGTTCAGGCTATGGCGTGCTTGAAGAATTTCTTATAAAGTTTAGCACCACCGATAAGCAAGCATTGCTTTTGGCATATATCTCCAACCTTGAGGGAGAACGGGACAACCTTTCATCGGTAGTATTGGTGGCCGAAGCATTATCTAACCTTGATGATGAACAATTGCTAGCATCGTTGCAAAAAGGTGTGCGTAAGGAATATGAGCGCGTAACCGAAGCCAACGATAAAATTGGTATCTCTATTTACGGAGTACTTTCCAGCATAATAGCTGGCAATGCCAAAACCGAAATGAGTTGGTACCGCACGGTGGCACAGCAGTTCCGCACATCGCCAGTTAGCACCCTAGGTATTGGTACATTGTTTAACAGTGCAAACGCTTGTATAGAGCAGATGTACTTTTATAACGATGACGATGGCCGTAGTTCGTTTATAAACTTTGTAAACACCTACAAAGGCCAGCCTGGCTGGGCTTACGAGGATAAATACAACTACATACGCATTTACTCTACTAAGGATAATAAGGTAGAAATACTGGCAAACAAGCCCGAATACGACGAAAACGGCACTAGCGCCATAAATGCGTATTTGAAAGAAAGGAACTTAACCCCTACGGTAATAGTACATAGGGGGCACAGTTTCCATACCGAGAGTACATTGCAAAAAGTACCAGCATCGGCCAAGCTGGTATTTGTTGGTTCATGTGGTGGTTTCTACAAAATATCTATAGCTTTAGAAAATGCACCCGAGGCACATATTATTTCTACCAAGCAAATAGGGACTAAAACAGTGAACGATGCTGTTATATTCTCGTTAAACGAAAATATACGCTTAGGTAAGGATATAGTTTGGAACGAGTTTTGGGATAAGATGCGCGAAAAACTGGTGCACAACCAATACTTTGCCGACTACATACCACCAAACAAAAATTTGGAGGCTACATTTATAAAGGCGTATTATAAAATACTGGGCGTGTAATATATGAAGGCAACACAACATATACTTAAAGCTACAGCGGCAAGCAAGGCGCTTGCACTTATGCTATTGTTATGTGTAGGCCTAGGGGCAAATGCCAAGGTGGGCGGCAAAGACAGTACAGCTATACGCAGGCTAGATTATTTTATAGATGATGACCAAAAGCGTATAGACCAGCTAGATGGAAAAGAAGATGGTAAAGTAGACCTAGGCGACGATAAAGCCACCGCTTGGGCGGGCAAGGTATATTTCGGCTTAATAGATTCAATACAACAAGTAATAGACAACCCTAAATTCGACGAGGGTAGGAAAAAGGTATTTCGCGATAACCTGTATATGCACATGCGCAAGGTAAATGTGCGCAGCTACAAAACTGTTAAGCGTTTCGATAACCTCTTCCACTTTATACTGGCCGAGCTAAACGCCATGGGTAGCAATAACCTTTACAATGTGCTTTCTACCAATATTACCCAGTCGTTTAATACCATTGGTTTTTTTAAGGCCGAACTTGGTGCCGATTCGTTTTTGCTGATGGCTGCACGCTACAGGCCCGATCTATTGTTTAAGGTATACGATGTATACTACAAGCAGCCATATACCCTGCGTGTGTTGGAAACAGCAGCAAAGGCTGCACCCGTAACCGTTAAGCGCTACTTAAGTCCTAACGACCCTATATATCTTACCCTAAAAGAAAGCAACGACAGTATAGTAAAGTTAATTTTGCAGATAAAGGAAAAGTACACCCGTACCTCAAATGCATATGCGCTTATAGATGCTATAGCCACTGGCAAAATAACCATGGCCAAAGCGGATGAAATAGGCAAAAACCCTGAAAAGTATTTGCGCACCATGCTGAATACAAGGGTTAAAAAAGCGCCTTTGGGCGAGCACTCGCTTGAGGCTGAATTGGAGATATACTCTTTAAAGTTTGTGCGTGTACTTAACGACCTGCACAACGAAAGCGACGCCGTGCGCTTTGCCAGTATTGAAAACTTTAGCGCAGAGGAGCTTTACACATTAATGGTATATAGCGAGGAAGAAATTTTCACTTCTACCTTCAATGGTTTGTTCAATAGGCTACTGGTAAAGCTAGGCCCAGTTTCAGGCTTCGAGTTTCTGCGCAATGTGGGCGATAACCGTTTCCGTACCTTTATAAAAATGGCTGCGGGCTTTGGCAAGTTGCGTCCGTTTTTGCAAAGCATGACCCCCACGCACCAACAAATGCTGATGATAAAATTTGCCAGTGGCTTGCAAGATTATAACGACCTATCGCAGGCGGTAGAGGTGGCAGATGCCTTTGGTAGCATAACCGATACATTGGTATTGAAGATTCTGCGTAGCACTATAAAAATTGAATACATCAAGTTTAAGGCAAAGAACGATGCGCGCG
>JAFDYM010000191.1 GCA_018267435.1 Bacteroidota bacterium
ATTCAAGATAGATGATACCAAACCTATGAACGGCGAGGAGGAGATGCCGCACTTTGAGCTTGACCTGCAAGACAATACCAAGAAGTACATCAGCTTTGAAACTGCCGAGAAGAAGGATGTGAACGCCATTAAGATGGAACTGGAGCTATTCCATAAGGCCATAGTAGAAAACAAACCGGTACCCGTAAGCGTGCTAGATGGCTACAACGCCATGCACGTAGCCCACCAAATACTAGATAAGATAAACAAGCAGTTGATGCTGAAGAAGTAGTTTTCTTCTGCCCATGAATTAAGTCATGGGCTACTGAAGGCATAATCATCAGTTCGTTGCCATTCATTTCAATGAACGGAATAAAGGGCTGAAATCGCTGTTTCTAGCTCCACTATTTTCCCTTTATTTGCAATGTTTTAATCTATACGCCGTTATAGGTTGATTTTTGAGCTATGAGGATATTCGCATTTACATTTTGCTGCTTGTTAGCCGTGGCTATGGCCTTTACAGGTTGTAAGCGCATGCCTAACGATGGTATTCCGTTCTATATGAAAATAGATTCGGTAGTACTGCTTGATAATAATAACGACCCGACTACACTATCGCATAACATTACCGATGTGTGGGTAGAAGCCGGTGCCGATAACCTGGGCGCATACGAGCTGCCTTGCGAGTTTCCTGTATTGCAGGAAGGCCCAGTAAATTTTGTAATAAGTGCAGGTGTATGGATGAGCGGCCAGCAAGGCTATCGCATGATATATCCTTTCTACGATATAGATACTATGGTGCTGAATGCCGAGCGCGATGGCAGGTATACGCACATAGCCAAGTTTAAATATAAGCTGGGCCTTACCTTCAACATTAATGGCGATTTTGAAACCAATAGCGAGTTCGATGGAATGTCGCCTATAAGCAACGACTCGGTAAAGTACGGTACCTCGTGCGGTATTATTACGGTAGATAATATAGATAGCACCAAGCTGGCTTATACCATTGATAGTTTCGACCTGCCAAGTGGTAGAGAAGTGTGGCTTGAATTCGACTTTAAAAGCACGGTGCCTTTTTACGTTGGCTACTTTGGCCTAATGCCTACTGGCGGTACCAGCAAAACCGATGCCTTGGCACTTAACCCGCGTTACGACTGGCGCAAAGTGTACCTAAAGCTTAGCGAGCTATTGGCATCTACACAGGCTAACTATTATAAAATTTATTTCGAGGCTGTAAAGCCTACTACTACCAGCGGTGGTAGTGTGTATATAGATAACGTAAAGTTGGTTTACTTCTAGCCACATTGGCATTTGCATACATGGAGCAAAGACGTAATTTATTGTTGTGGTATATAATGGGCGACTTTATAGCTTCGGCTGTGGCGTGGTATTGCCTATATGTAATGCGCAAAATAGTTATAGAAGGGCATGTGTTTGCGCAAGGCTTTACCCTACCGTTTAACGATAGCAACTTCTACATAGCTATATTGATAGTGCCTTGGATGTGGCTGCTTTTCCATTACTTTACAGGTGCATATACTGACCTATACCGCAAGTCGCGTCTATTGGAATTATTGAAGACCTTGGGTGTTTCTTTCTTTGGTGCTATCATCGTTTTTTTTTCGCTATTGTTAGATGACTACATACGCAAGTACAGCGACTACTATTTGACATTTGCTACACTATTTGCCTTTCAGTTTATCTTCAACTCGTTTGTAAGGATGTTGTTCTTCAATAAAGTGAAGAGCGATATATGGAGCCACAAAGTAGGCTTTGCTACCTTGATGATAGGCAGCAGCAAGCGCGCCGATGATTTATACATTGAGTTGAAGAGCAACAAGAAATCGTTCGGGTATCAGTTTGTAGGTTACTTGGAATTGAATGGCAAGATGGAGAACACGCTTACCAAGGAACTGCCAGAACTTGGCAAACTGAACGACCTTGAAGCTGTGTTGGATAACCACCCTGAGCTAGAGGAAATCATCATCGCCATCGAATCATCGGAGCATCCGCAACTGAACAATATATTGACGCGCTTGGCAGATAGGAACATCACTATCCGAATCATACCTGATATGTACGACATACTATCGGGTACGGTAAAAATGAGCCACGTAATAGGCGAGGGCTTTATAGAAATACCTGCGCAGGTGCTACCCGAGTGGCAGCGCATCAGCAAGCGTTGGTTCGATGTAGGGGCCTCGGTAATGGCGCTTATAGTTTCGTTTCCGCTTATGTTTTATGTGGCGCTGCGTATATGGCTAACCGATAGGGGCCCTATCTTCTACAAGCAGGAACGCCTTGGGCAGTACGGTGTGCCGTTCAACATACTTAAGTTCCGCAGTATGTATTTAAATGCCGAAGCCGCAGGCCCGCAATTAACAACCGAAAACGACCCGCGCATAACACCCGTAGGCAAGGTAATACGCAAGTATAGGCTAGACGAGTTCCCACAATTTATAAACGTAATAAAAGGCGATATGAGCCTAGTAGGCCCACGCGCCGAGCGCAAGTACTTCGCCGACCGTATTATACGCATAGCGCCATACTACAGGCACGTATTTAAGGTTCAACCAGGCGTTACCAGTTTGGGTATGGTGAAGTATGGCTACGCCAGCACGGTAGAGGAAATGGTGAAGCGCCTAAAGTACGACATCATCTACATGGAAAACATGAGCATCCTGCTCGATTTCAAGGTACTCATCTACACCGTGCTTACGGTAGTATATGGTAGGGGGAAGTAGCCTATAGGTCTCCGTTGCTATTGGTGCGGATGAGGAACGTTTTGCGACTAGCGCCACTGTTACCATTTGCCCGTACAAATAGTAAATCGTCATTACAGCTCACTTTTCCAACTAGTGTTCCGCAGGTGGTACAGTTAAAATTTGCACCCGTAGCATTAATCATATCTACTAATGGGATATTGCGGATTAGGCTTCCATCGCTACCATATATAGATCCGTTTTTCAAGTAACCATTAGTTGCCGTAAAACTTAAATTGGAAAAGGTAGGTGGGTAGTTTACATTGTTGTGCCATATAACATTGCCATTAGCATCAATTTTATAGTCGTGATATTGCAGCATACCACTGGCATAATCTCCCATGCTAAGGAATAGATTTCCATTTGCAAATTGCCATATTCCTAGGTTATACCCCTTTCCTATACAATAGCCGTTCAATAAAGGTATCTTTTCAATAAAATTACCCGACAAATCAAGTTTATATAATCCGTCGCTATTGCATACCAAAATATTGCTGTTTGTTATTATGCCATTTACCTGGTGCGCATAGTTATCATAATACTTATCGAATAGGTTTTTCTTCTTCCATAACTCAGTTCCGTTGCTTCCATTTATTCTTGTAACTATATAGGAGTGTATATCGTCCTTAATTAATAATGTATCTGTAAGATAGAATGCTGGGCGATTAGGGTCATCGAGTTCATAATCGTTCTGATTAATGTGGGCTTTCATTTTTATGCCCTGATAGTCAATGGTAAACAAGAATAGGTTTCCATTGTCATCAAATACTACAGGAGATTTTAAAAGATAATCCGAATAGTAACCTTCATAGCTATTCGTCCATAAGTTGGTTCCGTTAAAATCTATTTTTTGTATAGTTGTAGTAGCAGAACGGGTAGGCGTAAAAGTTTCGTTGTGATCCCATGTATCATATGTTACTGCAGGTACGCAAATGTTGTTTGAGCTGCTATAAACATATCCAGATACTTGTACCCAACCTTGAAATTGTATGAAGAATGTATCGGCAGGAGATGGTGTGGTATAGCTTTCCGTATAGTTTGTAATGTAGTAAGCGTCCTGCACTTTCAATGTTCTAGGATACGCGTAAGTACCAAGATTTACAGATGCAGTGTATGCTCCTTCGGCTGTAAATGCGTGTACTCTCCATGCTCCATTATCCGACACTTCTACATGTATGCTTCCATCGCTACCTTCTTGAATACTTAGTACGTCAGCCTCGCCAATATATTGGCTTATGTTATTTATATAGGTATTGTTATCGGGGCAGCTAGCTGTAGGCTGTTGTTCTTCATCTTTTTTGCAACCAACTATAAATAAAATAGCCGCAAGTATAAACAGGTAAGTGTTTTTCATGCGGCTAATATAAGTTTTAAATTAGTTAAATGTAAAATCTAACTAATAGAATTCCTTACCCTCTGCGTGTAGTTGCGTAGGGCGGTGCGGGCATCGGTTCCGTTCTTGTCCATATCGTTGCGTATATCTATGGCGGCTAGTACGTGGGTTAGCTGCTCGCCTTCATCTTTACCGTTTACGGTTATGGCTGGTTGCTGTTCGTTCAGTATAGCTTCTTCGGCGGCGCGTAGTTCCTCGGTGGTATGCGCTTCTACTAGGCGCTTTATTTCTGGTAACTGCATGGTACTAGTTTTTCAGTTTTTCAATCATACCTACTACGTAGTCCTCTTTGCTGGTGGCGGTGCCTTCTACCAATTTACCATCTTTAAATATGGCCATAAATGGTAGGTTGTCTACACCACCGGCCTTGCGCGCTTCTGGGTTGTTCTCGGCATCTACTTCCAAAAACTCAACACCTGCAAAGCGCTCGTCGTTCGATAGCCTTTTGAATTTTGGGGCAAACAATTTGCACGAGCCGCACCAGTCGGCGTAGTACTTTACTATTACGTTCGGGTTTTCGCTAAGCTTGGTTTGAAAATCTGCATCGGTTGCTACATTCACTGCCATATATCCTTCGTTTGTTGTTTAAATAGAGAAATTGGGCGCAAAAATGCAGATTTTGCGCCAAGTCAATCGTAAATAATTGATAATTCTAGTCGTTGTTCTTTAGTGCCTGTACTAAAACTAGTCCCCAACCTATTATAAAAAAGAAGCCGCCGATAGGTGTAATAGGGCCTATAACACTTGTAGGAATACCCGTAAGTGGGTGTGTAGCCAGCAGGTACAACGAACCTGAAAAGAATAATATACCTAGTGCGAAACAAAGGCCTGCATTGCGTATAAAATTTACGTTTTCCTTGCGTACAAACAGGTAGCACATAAATATGGCCAGGGTATGGTATACCTGATATTGTACGGCCTTCTCCCACATATGCAGGCCCTTAGGGTAGGTGCTAAAGTATTGTTCAAGGCCGTGGGCACCGAAGGCGCCGAGGGTAACGGCCAGTATGCCCGATAAGGCGGTAATAACCAGAAGTGTCTTTTGCACAGAACTTAGTTTATAAATGATGCAATTGCGCAGGGCAAAGCAAAATAGTTTTGCGCAAAGTATGATGGATAAGCGCAAAAGAATTTATGTAGGTGTTGGCGTAGCTGCGGCTATAGCTTTGGTGGCGGGCTTATGGTTGCTATTGCGCCCCGAAGGTGTGTACCGCGCCATACCGCAAAGTGCTGTGGCGGTAATAGAAACCAACAGTTGGCTAAAGGTGATAGATAAGCTGAATACCACCTACACAGGTAGCGAGCTAAAGAAAACCAACCTAGCAACAAAGCTACAGGCCAACCTTACCCTAATGGGCAACATACTGGGCGGTAATGCCGAAATGGCGGCGCAGTTAAACAAAGG
>JAFDYM010000192.1 GCA_018267435.1 Bacteroidota bacterium
ATAGATAAACCCGTTATACAATACGTAGTAGAAGAAGCCGTGCAGAGCGGCATTACCGATATCGTCATCATTATATCTGATGGTAAGGAAGTACTGCGCGAGCACTTTAACCCTAACGAGGAGTTGGAGCAAGTGTTGGAGCAGCGTGGCAAAAGCGCCGAGTTGGAAGCCATCAAATCATTGAACCACTTAGCCAATATCACCTACATCTATCAGCACGAGCAAAAGGGCCTCGGCCATGCCATACTATGTGCAGAAGAATACATCGGCGATGAACCATTCGCCGTATTGCTGGGTGATACTATCATAGAATCGAAACAGCCATTGACATACGAACTATGTAAGGTGTACGAGCAGTATGGGGCATCGGCGGTATCGCTACAGCGGGTACCACTAAGCATAGCCCATAGGTATGGCGTGTTTGTAGGCGATAGCCTTGGCGAAGAGCTTTACAAGGGTAAGCAGTTGGTAGAAAAACCACCGAAGGACAATATACCTTCAGACTTAGTCTTCAGCGGTCGTTACGTATTGGCCGCCGATATATTCAAGCACTTAAAGAACACGCCACCAGGCGTAGGCAACGAGATACAATTGACCGATGCCATGCGCCTGCAAATGGATGAAACCGCCTTATACGGACACGTATTCGATGGGCGCAGACACGACGTAGGCAACAAGCTCGACTTTATAAAAACAAACCTATTAATGGGTTTGAACAACGAAGAGATTGGCGATAGTTTAAGAGAGTGGATTAAGACGATAATCTAGTTCTCGTCCACCTTCACTGGCTCCAATTTCGGGGCCAATAAATGCACCAATAACAAGGCCACTAAATAAGCACTACCTGCCAGAATGAATAATGGCGTATAGCCAAACTTCACCCTGATAATACCTGTAGAGGCTGCCAATATAGCACCACCCGTAGCACCAAACATACTGCCTATACCCACTACCGATGCTACCGATTGCTTAGGGAACATATCGCTGGTAAGCGTGTACATATTGGCCGACCAACCTTGGTGGGCCGCAGCGGCTAAGGCTATCAAGGCCACAGCCACATATATGCTGTGCGTGGTAGAGGCAAACACTATTGGCACTACACACATCGCGCATATCAATAACGATACTTTACGCGCCTTGTTTACGCTCCACCCGCTTTGTATAAGGCGCGATGATAACCATCCGAAGAATACGCTACCTGCATCGCTCACCAAGTAGATAATGATGAACGGTATGCCTATGTTTTTCAAGTCAAGTTTTTGGTCGAGAGCCTCACTGCTGTTAAAGAAATCGGGTAGCCAGGTAAGGTACAAATACCATATAGGGTCTGCCAGAAACTTACCCATGGCAAAGGCCCATGTTTGGCGATAGGTCAATAGTTTGGTCCAAGGTATTTTTGGGGAATTTACCTCTGGCGCATCGCTGTGTATATAAGCTAATTCTTCAGCACTTACTTGTTTATGTTCTTCTGGTTTTTCGTAGTTAAACCACCAAAGCAGCAACACCAAAAACCCTAACATACCCGTGGCTATAAACGCCATGCGCCAACCGTAGTTGATAGTTAAATATGGTACTGCTATAGCAGTAGCTATCACACCTATATTCGCACCTGCATTAAACAGCCCTGCAGCCAACGAGCGCTCCTTCTTCGGAAACCACTCTGCCACCGCTTTTACAGCACTGGGGAAATTACCCGACTCTCCTATACCCAATATAAAACGCGTAATGCTCAAGCCGCGTATGCTGCCTACAAAACCGTTCAGCACCCCTGCTATACTCCACACCGTTAATGATATGGCATAACCCTTCTTCGTACCCAATCTATCAACTAAATAACCCGCCAATAGAAAGCCCAACGCATAAGCAATTTTAAAGGCTGCATCTACATAGCCCATCAGCTCCTTAAAGCGGCCTGTGTCGGCATCGGTCAATACAGCAGTAGCAGGCAGCCCCAGCATCTCCTTTCGGAACGCCTCATCTATCATAGTAAACGACAATACGTTTCTATCGATGTAGTTAACGGTAGTGGCCAAAAACAGCACCGCGCATATACGCCAGCGGTAGCGCCCAATAGTGCTTATTACGGGGTTAGACATTAATAGCAAGATAGAAATTAAATGCAAAATGCAGGTTCGGCACCATAGAATACGGATGACACTGATAACACAGATTGAAACGGATAAAACTATTTGGCGCGGTACTGTAGCGCATCTCTCCTAAGATAGGTTCCCACGGGCGCCCTTGCTGTTGTAATTCTATTCTACAAAAAATGCAGCGTACAAAAGCCATTAGTATTATATAAATTCGCCCACTTATGGCAAAAAAGGTTTTAGCGCTATACTACACCCAAACTGGGCAGTTGGCAGATATAGTAGATCAATTTACTGCACCGCTAATAGCGGCGGGTGCCAGCGTTGAAAAACTGAACATTAAACCAGTGAACGACTTTCCTTTTCCTTGGAAATCGGAAGTGTTTTTCGATGCCATGCCCGAAAGCGTAAAGGGCATACCTGTTGAGTTACAGCCTTTCAGTTTTAAAGAGGAGAAATACGACTTGATCATCTTCGCTTATCAGCCTTGGTTTCTATCGCCCAGCATACCTGCCACCAGTATGCTAAAGCACGAAAAGGTAAAACAGATAATGCGCGATACACCTGTTATCACCCTATCGGCAGGGCGCAATATGTGGCTCAACTCTCAGGAAAAAGTGAAGCGCCTGTTGGCAGATGCCAAGGCAAAACTGGTAGGCAATGTAGCATTGGTAGATAGGCACCATAACCTGGTTAGCGTTATTACTATTATGCACTGGGCATTCGGAGGTAAGAAAGACAAGTATCTAGGCATATTCCCAAGGCCAGGCGTAAGCGATGAGGATATACAAAACGCCTCAGAATTTGGTAAAATTGTGCTGCCTTATTTACAGGCCGCCGAGTGGAACGGAATGCAGGAAAAACTGGTAGCAGCGGGCGGATTGGAGATAAAGGATGATATCATGTTCATTGAAGAGCGCGCAGGCAGACTGTTCGACCTATGGGCCAATGCAATATACGGCAAGCCTGGTAGGGCGTTCAAGTTGTTAATTTACAAATACTACCTGTTGGTGGCCTTGTTTTTAGTAGCCCCTATTGTGCTCACTTTGAACTTTTTAGTTTTTCAATGGTTTTTTATGGGTAGAAATGCCCGACAGAAGCTATATTACGCAGGCGTTACCCTAAAAAAGTAGATACTAACCAAAACACAATATAAAGTAAGATGAAGCCAGAGTATGATGTGATTATCACAGGCGGAGGATTAGCAGGCCTAACCCTTAGCATACAATTGAAATTGAACAAGCCGGATATTAAAATATTGGTGCTTGAGCGCAGAAAAGATGTAGCACCTACATCGGCGCACAAGGTAGGCGAAAGTACAGTTGAGCTAGGTAGCCACTACCTACGCGAAACTTTAGGATTAAAAGACTATTTGGAAGCACACGAACTGCCTAAGTACGGCCTTCGTTTCTTCTTTAAATCTAACACCAAAGAAGACATAACTAGCCGTGTAGAGCTAGGCCCGCGCAAGTGGCTATACACACCAAGCCACCAGTTGGATAGGGGCACCTTGGAAAACCACTTGGCAGAGAATACCATTGCAAGGGGCACTACTGTATTGTTGAACGCAGCTGCAAAAGATGTTGAGTTTGGCGAGGAGTACCACACCGTAACCTACACCCAAGGCGGCGAAGAAAAAACCGCAACTGCACGTTGGGTAGCCGACGCCAGTGGCCGCGGTAGTTTATTGAAACGCAAACTAGGTTTTCAAAAACCTATGGAACACCACACCAACGCCGTATGGTGGAGGCTAAAAGGTGTAATAGATATAGACCACTGGAGCGAAGATCAAACTTGGAAGAACATACCTGTAACAGGTTTGCGCTACCTAAGCACCGTACACTTTATGGATAAGGGCTATTGGGTATGGGTTATTCCTCTAGGTTCAAAAAACACCAGTATAGGTATAGTAGCCGACCCTGCTATCCACCCATTTGAGACATTCGATACCTACGAGAAATCGATAGAGTGGTTGAAGGTGAACGAGCCACTGTGCTACAAAATGCTGGAGCCTGAAACGAAGAACAAAATGGACTTCAAAATATTAAAGCACTACGCACACCACACAGGCCGCTTATACGATGGCAAAGACCGCTGGGGTGTAACAGGCGAAGCAGGTGCTTTCCTTGATCCGTTCTACTCGCCAGGTACCGATTTCATTTCGATGAACAATACGTGGTTAAGCGATTTGATATTGCGCGAACTAAATGGGGAAGACGTTAGCTTCCGTGCCGAGATATACGAGCAAACGCACTTGGCGCTGGTAGATAGCTGGATTCCTATCTACAAAGATAAGTACACCCTAATGGGCAACACGCAGATAATGGTAGCCAAAATACTTTGGGATTGGGCTATCTACTGGGCCGTGCCTTCGCTGCTATTTACCAATAAGGCATTTACCGACCTGCGCCTATTGAAGCAGCTATTTGCTGCGCCTGATAGCCTAGGCCGCCGCTTTGGCAAGCTGCACGAGCAAGTACAGCAGTTGTTCCTAGATTGGGGTCCGCACGATAACCAAGTATTCGAGCGCAGGTATATTGACCCTGTTGACTTAAGCTACATGTTGGAGTTTCAGGGTGGGATACCTAACCAACACGGCGATAAATTGGTTGAGCGTATATCTCAAAACATGGAGATGTTGGAGAAGATAGCTGCCGAAATATTCCGCCGCGTAAGTCACGAAGTAAAAGGCACACCTATGGATATGAAGGTAGACCCTTATACCATGGTGCTAGATGCCGAAAACAAACTGAACTTGCCAGAGGTAAGCGACGATAAAGCTGTACCACGCGATGAGCGCATTATAAACGATGTGGCCACCATGTGGTTTTACGCCGAAAAAGAACCTGTAGCGTGAGCATAGAACAAAGCTCCATACAGGGAAGGATGGATACCATCAAATCCATTTTTCAGCAGGTACAAGGTATAGAGATAAACAACGATAACTGGCCGGTAGTGTTCGAACAACTGAACGCTACCGACCCTGTTTTCCGCTCGGTAGCCTACGAAGCCGCTGCAATGAATACTGCATTAGCAGACTTAGCTAATGGCAGCGAATTGCAGCTATGGGAGCACTTAGCTACAAGTACCGAGGCTGTTCCGCACCTTACCCAAATACACATAGGCTTGGGTTGGGCACTGGCACAGCAGCAAGTAGATGCTACGCCTTACCTACCACACCTTAACCCTATTATGCGTTACCGCGTGCTTGATGGTTATGGCTACTACGAGGCCATGTTCCGCCGCCGTAAAAGCATAGTAAGCAAACAAGCGCCTGAGTTTTTGAATGGTACTGCCCTTAGTGCCTACTATCAAGGCCTGGGTAGGTGTATGTGGTACCTTACCAATGGCAACGCAGATGCCAGTATAAGCATGCTGCAAAGCCTAGATAGCGAGCACCACGAGGACCTATGGCGCGGTTTGGGCATAGCCGTAACCTATGTTGGCTGTAGCAATAAGGCCATATTAGCCGATATTCTTACCAAAGCAGGTAAGAACAAGCCACAGCTATTAACAGGTGCCGCTATGGCAGCCGTAAGCCGCAATACGGCTGGCAATGTAACTGCCGATACGGAATGTGTAATTGAGAGCTGGCATGAACAATCTGTAAACCAAATTGTTGCAAAGTATAAACCAGGCAATAACACAGCAGAAAGCGCTTATGATAAGTGGATATTGGAGATAGAAAACACCATAACCGAGCAATTGGAAGCCCAAATGTGAGGGAATGGTGAATGAAACGTGAAATTTTATAAACTGATTTTCGGCGGTTAAATTATATTTGCCGCCTTTTATAAGCTAAGCATAAAAGAAGTTTAGGCCGAGGAAAGAAAAATGTCATTTAACGAAGTATATATAACCCGCACTGCCAGCTATTTCCCAAACGATCCAATATCGAATGAGGAGATGGAGGAGTATTTGGGCAAAATAAACGGTAAACCTTCGCGCTCAAAGGCTATTGTGTTACGCAATAACGGCATTAAGCGCAGGTTTTATGCCTTAAAGAAAGGCGGAGCCCCCACCCATACCAATGCAGAGTTAACGGCAAAGGCTATCAAAAACTTGTTTGAAAAGAACCCTGCTGAAATAAAGAGCGTTGAGCTATTAAGTTGCGGCACTTCATCGCCCGACCAAATAATGCCATCGCACAGTATAATGGTACACGGCCACTTGCCGGAAACAGGCCCTATAGAAGTGATAAGCCCTGCGGGTAACTGTTGCGCCGGTATGCATGCCTTAAAGTATGCTTTCCTATCAATAAAAGCAGGTGGTGTAAGTACTGCTGTTACAGCAGGCTCGGAGCGCACCAGCCGCCTATTAACTTCAGATACTTTTGAGGATGAAGCCCAGAAGCTTTCAGCCCTTGAAGAAAACCCATATATAGGTTTCGAAAAAGACTTTTTGCGTTGGATGCTATCGGATGGTGCTGGTGCTTTTTTACTAAGCAACAAACCTGCTGCTGAGGGTACAAGCCTGCGTATAGAGTGGATAGAAGCCGCCAGCTACGCACACCAAGTAGAAACCTGCATGTACCAAGGCAACCATAAAGAAGCCGACGGTACCCTGCGCAGCTACATGGACCTAACGCCTGATGAAATAGTAGGCAAGAGTGTAATGAGCATGAAGCAGGACGTAAAGCTGTTGGACAAACACATTGTACAACTGGGCTACGAAAACCTGCGCGATATATTGGCGAAGAAGAACTTCAATATAAACGAAGTAGACTACTTCCTCCCTCACCTTTCAAGCGAGCTGTTCCGTAAAAAAATAGCTACTACGCTTGAGGCTGGCGGTATAGGCATACCTGCCGAAAAATGGTACACCAACCTAAGTGAGGTAGGCAACATAGGTGCAGGCTCGGTTTACCTAATGGTAGATGGCCTATTACACAGCGGTAAATTACAGAAAGGCCAGAAGATACTATTGATGGTACCCGAAAGCTCAAGGTTCTCGTATGTGTATGCCTTGTTGACGGTGTGCTAGTACCGTCAGCTAAAGCAGACGGCAATGAATCGATCATTTTGTTGGCGTCAACAAAATGATATTGGAAGTTATCTTTGAGTTGCTGCTTTACCCTCTAACTCCCTAAAGGGAGAACCGCAGCAACTATTATATTTGATACAATATGAAAAGCAAAGACATACCACAGGACCCAAGTGCGCTGGATAAGTTTACCCGAGAGGTATGCTATGCCGTGGGCGAAGATGGCAAGTATGTTACGGGCCTTAGTCGCGGTTGGGAGGTAAAGGCCGATGCCCTGGGTATAACTTGGGAAGAAGCCGAGCAGCGCATAAAAGACGCCGTGCAGAAGATACAAAGCGGCGAGGCAAGCCCGATACTTTTTTATATGGAAGTGAACCTGATGGATATGCCAACTATAGCTGCCTACACGGGCTTTTGGCAGTGGACCATCAAGCGCCACCTAAAGGCAGATGTGTTCAAAGGTTTGAGCGATAAAAAGCTACAGAAATACGCCGATGTATTCAGCGTAAGTGTAGATGACTTAAAAGCGGGGAGATTGATACATGGAGCTTAACTTTCAGCACTTACAGGCAGCGCACTGCGAAAACGGCGTTACCACCAACTTACTAAAGCACATAGGCGTAGAAGAAATTACCGAGCCATTGGCTTTCGGTATAGGCGCGGGCATCTTCTACATACACATACCGTTTTTGAAAATAAGCAACGGCCCTGCTATATCGTTCCGCACCATGCCAGGTTGGATATTCAACCGCACTTGTGGCGCATTGGATATTCCTATCGAGCGCAAGAAGTTTAGCAGTAAGGAAAAGGCACAGCAGTTCTTAGATGATTGCCTAGCTAAAGGTCAACCTGCGGGCTGCCAAGTGGGCGTTTACTTCTTGACCTACTTCCCTAAAGAATTCCGCTTCCACTTCAATGCACACAACATAGTAGTGTACGGTAAAGAAGGCGACAACTATCTGGTAAGCGACCCTGTAATGGAAACGGTAACACACCTTAGTAGTTATGAGTTGGAACGGGTACGTTTTGCTAAGGGCGCATTGGCCCCTAATGGACAGATATACTACCCTAAGCCGGGTAAGCCTGTTACTAAGGAGCGTATGCAGAAGGCAATCAAGAAGGGCATAGGCCATGCATCGTGGTTTATGACGGAAACACCTGTGCCGATATTAGGCGTGGCAGGCATACGCTACACCGCTAACCGCATCCGCAACTGGCGCGATAGCCTTGGCCCTAAAGTGGCGGGCAGCTACTTGGCGCAGTTGGTGCGTATGCAGGAAGAGATAGGCACCGGTGGCGGTGGCTTCCGCTTTGTATATGCGGCATTTCTACAACAGGCACATGCTTATATTCCTAACGATACGCTGTTAGAAGCATCGGAGAAATTTACCGCCATAGGCGACCAATGGCGCACGGCAGCCGTACAGGCATCGGGCATATACAAAGGCCGCTTAACCGAGCAGAAGGACTTCAACCAAATGTCGGACTACCTATTGGAGATTGCCGAGAAAGAGAAACAAGCATTTAGGTTGTTGTACAAAATGAAGTGGTAACCAGATGAACCTATGAGAGCCGAATTAAAGCACATATTATCAACGAGCTTTGATAATCTATCTGATTACAGTCCGGAATACGAAGACAACTTTTCATTTTTTGTTCAGTTAATTGTTGGACCAGCCAATGCTGAAGGAGAAGAGAGTTTTGGAGTAACAATCTGTACACCTAAATGGCTTATAGAAAACAATAAAGTTTCAGATATAATTGTAGGTCGACATTACTTAATTGTATTTGAATATGATTATCCGAGAATTTACAATAAGTTGAAACGACTTGTAGAAGATACAATAGGAGACACCTGGGAGGAAATTGCTTTAAAGATTGGGAGAATAGGAATGTGGGAGTTTGAAGACTATCAAGAGTCCAAGGGATAGTTCCGTCAACTTTAAATTCATTATTCTATTTTCGCCTTCATCATGCAGTTAGCTATCAGCATACAAAATATGGGCTTTCACTACGCCGAAAATTCGGGTGTGATGTTCAAGGGCTTTAACCTAAAGGTAGAGCAGGGCGAGCGCTTTGGTTTGTTCGGCCCCAACGGTGCGGGTAAAACTACGCTGATGAACCTAATGACTGGCGTGCTGGAACATAAGGAAGGCAGCATACAGCTATTAGGCAACGAGATAAACATTGACAAGACGGATGTAAATAAGCTGTTTG
>JAFDYM010000193.1 GCA_018267435.1 Bacteroidota bacterium
CTATGCGCGCAGGTTTAAAGTACCGGGCACATTTGGTTTTGGCTTGCAGTATATGGCCTATGGCAAAATGAAGGAAACCGACGAGGCGGGTAATATACTAGGTAATATGAGCGCTGGTGAAATGAACGTTTACACAGGCTACGGCTACCAGTTTGGTCGGTTGTTTTCGGTAGGTGCCAATGCCAAGTTTATCTATTCGCAACTGGCGCAGTATAGCTCGGTGGGTATGGCTGCCGATATAGGTTTTACTATTAACGATACAGCGCACAACGTTACCGCATCGTTGGTGGCTCGCAACATAGGTGGGCAGTTCAAACCATATAACAAGGGTACTAAGGAAGCTGCTCCGTTCGACCTACAAGCAGGTATATCGTTTGGGTTTAAAAAGATGCCTTTCCGCATACATGCTACATTTCACCACCTTACCGTGTGGGATATAAGGTATAACAACCCTGCCGACCAAGTGCAGGATAACCTGTTTGAAGATACGGCAGCAAAACCTAAAAAGTACATAGCGGATAAGCTTTTCCGCCACGTAATAATAGGAGTGGAGGTAAACATAAAAAAGATAGTGCGCCTACAAGTAGCCTACAACCACCTGCGCCAGCAGGAGCTACTACTAAATGGCCGCCGCGGCGTGCCGGGCCTATCGTTTGGCGTGGGCTTGCGCCTTCGCCAGTTCGACTTTAGCTATGCCTTTCAGCCTATGGCGCAGGGGCAAGTGGCTAACCACCTTACCCTTACCATATACACCAATGGATTTGCGAAACGCAAAACAGTGCAGTAACTTAGCGGTATGAAGTTGAAACTGATTGCTGTAGTTATACTATGTACCGTGCTTATAATTGGTGCTTGTAAAAAGGACGAGGTGTTTGCTCCCGACTTTACTACTATAACCCAAACCGATAGCAACGGCCATGTAAATGGCACTGTAGATAGCAGCGATTGGAGCTACGATGACTTTTGGAACGGAACAGAATTGAACTTTTTAGCATTTAAAGATACTTCTACCAAAAGTACCGATACCCTACCGGGTAGTGTATCGGTATCGCCTGCTATGACTAACCCCAATGCAGGACTATTTATACTAGGGCTTAACCCCGAGCGACAAGTACAGATGAAGTACGCCGTAGTTAACACCGACCTGCGTGTATTGCACTATGGTAGCCGTAAATTGAACGGCGGCCTTACATGGCTTAGTTTCGACCTAACAACTAACACTGCAGTGCGCAAGGGTGAATATTACCGCATGTATTACGGCTTCTACAATGGTAAAGACTCGCTATACTACAAGGGGCACGGCGATATAAAAATTGAGTAATATTGCGCCCTTGTAAACCTAAAGCCCCATGCAGCAAGCTAAAAAGATGAGCCCCTTATTGGCAGTGTTCATCACCGTGTTTATCGACCTGCTAGGTGTAGGTATTATCATTCCCATATTTGTTCCGCTTATAGTAGCCAATAGCCAGGGCATATTGCCCGCAGGTACCGATAAGGCCACTTGTAATATGATATATGGTTTGCTGGCTGCTACCTTTCCTTTTTTCCAGTTTTTCGGTGCGCCTATACTAGGTACGCTAGCCGATAAATATGGTCGTAAAAAGATACTGCAATTTACCCTAGTGGGCACCTTAGTGGGCTATGTGCTGTTTGCGCTGGCTATACACTATAAGGTGCTTTGGCTGCTGTTTGTAGCGCGTGCCGTGCCGGGCTTTATGGGTGGCAACATAAGCATAGTTACCGCAGCGCTTGCCGATATAAGCAAGCCCGAGGAGCGCGCTAAAAACTTTGGCTTGATAGGTATGGCATTCGGCTTGGGCTTTATACTAGGGCCTTTTCTAGGTGGTATACTGGGCGATAAAACGGTGTTCCGCTACTTTGATTACAGCACACCGTTGTGGTTTACGGCATTGCTTACAGTGGTAAATATTTACTACGTAGCCAAGCAGTTTCCCGAAACGTTTAAGCCTAGCGCGCGCGGTACGGTTAGCCTGCTTACGGGCATCAATAACATTCGTAAGGCCATAGGCATGGTAAACATGCGCGTAATACTGCTTACGGTGTTTCTACAGGCATTTGGCTTTAGCTTCTTTATGCAGTTCAATCAAGTGTTTCTAAACGATAAGTTTCATTTCGAAACGAAGGAGATAGGCATGTTCTTTGGCTATATAGGCCTGTGGATAGCCTTTACACAAGGCGTGCTGATAAGGTTTGTAAGCAATCGGTTTAAAGCCCCACAAATATTGCGCATAAGTCTGCTAGGCTTAGGGCTAGCCGTAGGTGCTTTACTATTCCCTAGCCAGTGGTGGATGCTGCTGCTTATCAATCCCTTCATAGCTATTTTTCAAGGCCTAAGCCAACCCAACCAAACCAGTATAGTAAGCAGTATGACCCCGCCCGAAAACCAAGGCGAAATGCTGGGCATACAGCAAAGCATAGCATCGTTGGCATTTACCATACCACCACTTATAGCAGGCTTTATTGTCAGTGTCGATTTTCGTTTGCCGCTTATAGCCTCGGCAGTGGTAACGTTGTTGGCATGGGCTAATTTTTACTTTAGGTATAAAGTAGAAGAAACAGCCTAATACCGTTTCAGGCAGAGGGAGCAGAATACAAGTTTCACGCAGAGTAAAATACAAAGTTTAACAGCCAAGAACCGCAAAGAACTTACAATAGTTATCTCTGTGTTCTCTGTGCCTCGGTGCGAAACATTTTTGTGTAGTTATTTTTGCTGTATTTAATTTGTGAATCTGTGGCTAGCATTTTTGTATTAAACCTTTTTATCCCCTCTGTGTTTTCCACTCTGCGGCCTCTGCGTGAACCTGTATTTGTATTCAATCTGATAATTAGTGGCTAAAGTTATTTGCCCAACTGTGCCACTATTATTTCAAAGGCACGTTGCACCTCGCGGAATTTAAGGTTGGCTTCTTCCTCTGTTATATCTTCGCCGCGCTTATCGGGGTGGTATTTCAGCGTCATTTTGCGGTAGGCCTTCTTTACGGTTTCCAGCGTTGCGCCTTCCTCTTCTAGCCCTAATACTACATAGGGGTTATGCTTGCTGCTGAATAGGCTTTTGATGTGCTTAAAGTCTTTATCGGTTACGCCTAGATATGTGGCTATGCGGTTTACACAGCGCGCCTCTTTTGGGTTTATAAAATCATCGGCAGCGGCTACGCCTAGCAGAAAGTTGACGATAGACAATCTTGAATCGTAAGTAGTGAGCATCTTCAGCTCCTTGCACGATATTTTTACGAAAGGCTCGCTGCCCATTTCTATATGCTCGGCTACTGGCTTTAGCCGCTGCACGGTATTGCGCCCGCCAAACTGCTTCTGTACAAATTGCGCAATGTATTCTTCCGTACCCGAAGTATAGTTTTTATCGCAGCGTATAACTGCTGCCGCCAACACAAATATGCTGGCCTCTATTTCTTTTTGATGTGCTTGCTGCTGCGGGTTTTGCTTTTCGGTTTTGTCCACCACCTCATCATCGCCTATCATTTTCGATAGCGACTTAATGAAGCTGTTGAGTGAAAAACCTTTAGCCATATTACTTCTGCTCAGCCATCATAAGTACCTCTTCCCATTCGGCTTCGGTTACGGGCTGCACGCTTAGGCGGCTTAGGCGCACCAGTGCCATTTGCTCCAGCTTTTTGTTAGCCTTTACTTGCTTTAGGGTTACGGGTTTTTTCATTGGTGCTTTGTATGCCACATCTACCCATACCCAAGTATCATCGGCAGGATCTGGGTAGTGTTCTTTAGCTACGCTTACTATACCTACTACGCTCGGCTCGCCGTTCATGCTCTCGTAAAAAAAGCACAGGTCGCCTTTTTTCATAGCCTTTAGGTTATTACGCGCAGCATAGTTGTGCACGCCGTCCCAGTTCGTTTTCTTGTCCTGTTTCATGCGCTCGAAAGAATAAGTTTCAGGGTCCGATTTTATAAGCCAGTAGTTCATACGTATAGTTTGTGGCACGAAGTAAATAAAAAATATTTGGGGCGGTGCTGTTGCGCCCTGCTTGTGCTGTTGGTTCCCACGGGCCTACAGCCTGTTGGCATTGTTCGCTTTAGAGCTCTTGTTGAATTACGCGAGTAATAATCAACTAAGTTTTCTGTCGAAGGTATGTGCCGAATGGAGTGTATAGCTGTACAATATATTGACAGCTTTGCCGTATATTCATAAAATATAATGAAACTGCTTGGGAAAATCGCGCCAATCTAAAGATAATGCATTGCTGCTTATACTAGCTTTATTAGTAGTAATAGCCAATGGTTTTATTGGCCATTTCTTTGCTCCTAACGGCATCATGCTTACGCCCATAGTATTGATACTTACCACTGGTATAGTATGCCTTACTGATAACATGCACCCTATACTTATCAGTATATTTAGCTATTTCTACGTAGCCTTGAACGATATATTGCTAAAACTATATGCAGGCGGAAGCCACGATGAAGAAGGGTTGGCATGGATGGCTATGTTCCTGCTCTTCGGCTTAGTACCTAGCTTCATTATACTAGTAGCTACTGTGTTTCGAACTAAGCAAGCAATACTTGCGGTAAGGTTGTTGGCTGTAGTGCTGTTCATAGCCTTAGTTGCTATTCATCTATCTGTATTCGAGCGTTTAGGCTTAGGACAACAAATTTATTGGTATGAATGGAATAACTAATAGAAAACGTACCGTTATTCTTGTTTACAGTACAGTCCTTACTATACTGTACTGCACCACAGTGGCGCAGAATCTAAACTATAGGGATTACATGACAGCGCATAGTCAAGTGTATTCAAGTATAGATACGCACTATATAGCTTACTACGCCGAGCTAAAAATTAAAAGAATAACCGAAACCAAAACACAATATGATAGCCTTGGTCGCATAAAGTATCACTCGACAGTAAACTGTTACCTGTTCGATAGCTTGGGTAGAATAATGGAGCATCGGTATGATTATAGGCATGATACTACCAAGTACAGAACTAAGGTATATACCTACACACCGGATGGCACGTGCACAATTATAAACGTAGATCCATTTGGCCCTGACTATGTACTAGACGGTTTCTATGTAAGTTCAAACATGTACATGTATTGCGAGTACAGAAACTGCCATTACCAAATAGAAATTGTGAATGCACAACCTAGTATAAATGGCAACTTATATACCATGTGTTATAGCTACAATCCGTCTTTGTTTATCGACCAATGGCATTACCACACCGAAATGTTGTCAGGCCTGTGCTACTACGAGAACGACAAACTTGTAACAAAGCATACTATTAGTTACGAACAATGGGATAAGTAGTTGATTTTTGACAGAATCTACTGGAGTTCATTCTATTTGAGATGTCATCGTAAACGATAACATCTCAGTGTTTCTTCTAAAGTGTAAAATGCCAACAGTATGGGCGCCCGTGGGAACTAGCAGCGGGGGGAAGGCGCAACAGTATCGCGCCAAAAAAGTATTGCTAAGTTTGAGTACTAAAAGATGTGTGTATGCTTACCTCAGTTTGCCCTAAAATACCTATGCGCAATAAGGCTGCTACCAAGCAGTTCTATGTCAACCAACTTGGCTTTGCTGAGCTGGGTGATTATGGTGATTACCTAATGGTGAAGAAGGATGATGTGGAGATACATCTGTTTGAGTATAAGGATTTGAACCCACTAGAAAACTATGGGCAGGTGTATATACGCTGCACCGATGTTGAGCAGCTAAATGATACTTGTATGGCGAAGGGCTTAACCTATGCCAAGTATGGTAAGTTGGAAACTAAACCTTGGGGCCAGAAGGAGTTTGCCTTACTAGACCCCGACCATAATCTGCTTACATTCGGCGAGGGAGTGTAAAGTCTTTTATGCTTGCTATTCGCCTGCAGGTTCCCACAGTTGAATTTTGTTGCCTTCAAGGTCGAGTATATGCACAAACTTGCCATAAGGGTAAGTCTCTATTTGGTCGAGAATAGTAACGTTTTCTTTCTTCAGTTCTTCTACCAATGCTTCTAGGTTTTCTACCCTATAGTTTATCATAAAGTCTTTGCTGCTAGGCTCGAAGTACTTGGTAGTGTCAGGGAAAGGGTTCCACTGTGTTTGCCCCATCTTGCTGCTATCTTCTGCATCGCGCCACTCAAAGGTGGTGCCATAAGGTGTGGTATCGAAACCTAGATGCGTTTTATACCATTCGTTGGCAGCTTTAGGGTCTTTGGTTTTAAAGAACACGCCGCCTATACCTGTTACTCGTTTCATTGTTGTTGTTTTGGGTTATATGTTGTCGAAAGTATAAATGTAGCATACTACTTGGTAGTAGTAGCACCTATTTGTTTGCCTAGTTTTTCAAATTCAGTATCTACGGGTTCCCATAGCTCTACTTTGTTGTTCTCTACATCTAGTATATGCACAAACTTGCCATACTCGGCAGTCTCTATGGTATCGGTTATGGTTACACCATTAGCCTTAAGTTCCTTCACCAGCGCTTCTAGGTTTTCTACGCGGTAGTTTATCATAAAGTCCTTTGTGCTAGGCTCGAAGTATTTGGTGGTTTCCTTAAACGGGCTCCACTGTGTAAGGCCTTTCTGTGTACTATCAGCGCCTTGGCGCCACTCGAATACACAACCGTATTGATTGGTGCTTAATCCTAGGTGCTTGCTATACCATTCGCGCACGGCTTTAGGGTCTTTACACTTAAAAAATATGCCGCCTATGCCGGTGGCTTTTTTAGGTGTAGCAGCAGCACTGCTGTGCTTTGCCAGTACGGTATGAAATGCAAAGCCGCCGGTGAATGATATGGCTATGATGATTAGGATGAAGACTGTCTTTTTCATGTGCTGATGATTAGGTAGGTTGAAGATAAACAATGGTGGAATGTATTTATAATGCCGTATTATTATACATGCTTACAAATTACAGTTCCGTATTACTGCTGCTACTACTAGTTTCGGTAGTTAGTGCGCAAACTTCTACAATAGAAACCAACATGGTTCTTGTAAAGGGTGGTACCTTCGAAATGGGTAGCACTACTGGTAAAGCCGATGAACGCCCTGTGCATGCCGTACAGTTGAACGATTACATGATAGGGAGATATGAAGTAACGCAAGCGTTATGGATGCAGATAATGGGCAGCTTGCCAAAGGATTGTGCCGATGCCCCTAACCACCCTGTATACAATGTAAATGATGAAAGCGTGGCGCTGTTTATACAAAAGCTGAATGCACTTACGGGTAAAAAGTATAGACTGCCCACCGAGGCCGAATGGGAATACGCGGCACGTGGTGGGCTGCAAAGCAAGGGCTATAAGTATTGCGGTGCCGATAGCTTGAATGCTATAGCTTGGTATGCACCAAATGCAAACAAGAAAACGCACCCAGTAGGAGAGAAGCAACCAAATGAATTGGGACTATATGACATGAGTGGCAATGTGTGGGAACGCTGCGCAGATTGGTACGATGCTAAATACTATTCGCATAGTTCAAGCAATAATCCATTGCAGGCTGAGAAAAGAAAATACCGCGTGGTACGTGGAGGTTCTTGGCGTAGCGGCGAGCAGCGCTGCCAAGCACGCGCCCGTAATATTGATGTGTATGACCACCATATAAGCAACGGCGGTTTGCGCCTAGTATGCGAACTGTAGTATTAAACGTTTACCCCGAATAGGTAACCAACTAAAGCCGATAGAGCCATGGCTATAGTGCCCCAAATGGTAATGCGCATTATGGCTTTAGGAATACTAGAGCCGCCAGTTTTAGCCGATATAGCACCTAGTATAATTAGGAATAGTATGGTGAAGCCGTATAGCCAGTATTCCATACCTTTTACAGGTGCAAGAAACACAACCAGCAAAGGCAATATACCGCCTGCTGTAAACGATGCACCCGATGCAAATGCAGCTTGTATAGGATTGGCCTGACTAATTTCATTTATGCCCAGCTCATCGCGTACATGTGTACCTAGTGCATCTTTTTCGGTTAGCTCTTTGGCTACCTGCATGGCTGTTTCTTTTTTCAAGCCCCTTTGTTCGTATATCTGTGCAAGTATCTGCAGCTCTTGTTCGGGCATAGCTGCTAGCTCTATTTTCTCACGTTCTATATCTGCCTTTTCGGTATCGGTTTGCGAACTAACCGATACATACTCGCCAGCTGCCATAGATAATGCACCTGCTACTACACTAGCTACTGTAGCAAGTACAATAGGTTCTCTTGTTACACTAGCAGCTGCTATACCTATAGCAAGGCTTGATACTGAAATGATACCATCGTTGGCACCTAGCACGGCCGCTCTTAGCCAGTTGCTTCTATGTATATAGTGGCTATCTAAATAGTTATCAATTGTAACGGGCGTGTGCTGTTCCATAATCTTCACGTTATGCGTACCCAAATATAAGGAAGAAAGTAACGTATTTATGAGTATGGTTTGATGAGATGATAGTATGTGCTTTTGTAGAATAAATCAAGTAAAGAGTAGCCCCGTTAAGAAAGGCTTTATTAATTTTAGTACAAGCTGGGTAATACACGAAAGCCCGTGCTACTGTAATTTTTTGAGAACATTATTTTACACGCAAAAGCAAAGTATGGAAAGGTTACTGATAAAGAATGGCCTTGTTTTTACGGGAGATAAAAATGCAAAAGCACAAGTTGCTGATATAATGGTTGTTGATGGTAAAATAGAACGAGTGTCAACTAGTTCTATTACTGCCACTAAAACTATTGATGCCACAGGTTTGTGGGTGACGCCTGGATTTATTGATACGCATACTCATTATGATGCCGAAATAGTTGCTTCTCCCGGACTAAAAGAATCTGCACGACATGGTGTAACTACCATTGTACTAGGTAGTTGTTCTGTTTCGGCAATTTTTAATAGCCCAGAAGATACTAGTGATAGTTTTACAAGAGTAGAGGCCATTCCTAGATGTATTATGCTTCCTTTAATGGAGCAGCGCAAGAGATGGAATACCCCTAGTACATGGGTTGATTATATAGAAAAAAGTCCTTTGGGTATTAATGTAGCTTCCTTTATTGGTCACTCTGATATTAGAAGTAAGGTAATGGGAATGAAACGCTCGGTTACCGAAAATGAAAGTGCTACTAAGGATGAACGGAAACAAATGGAGGGGTTGCTAAAAGCAGCACTTGATGAGGGTTTTTTGGGTATGTCGACAATGGATAGCCCATGGGATAAAATGGACGGAGAAAAATACTGGTCGCACAAAACTCCGTCTTTCTATGCAGGCTGGGGTGAACGGAAAAACCTAATTGATCTGCTCCGTAGGGAAGATGCAATACTTCAAGGAGCACCAAATTTGGTTACAAGGATAAGTGTGTTGAATTATATTTAATTGTAGGCTTCCCTGTTATTCGGCCAGCTATTAGTTGATTTTACGAATATACAATATCAGGTAAAAGATCAGCAGGAGTTAGGTAGTTCAAAGCTTTGTGTGGGCGGTGATGGTTGTAGTCTA
>JAFDYM010000194.1 GCA_018267435.1 Bacteroidota bacterium
AATAGCTGAAAAAGGGGCGAAGGTAACTGTAGATGAACTGCCAACTATAAATGCAGTGCCAGGGCAAATGAGGCAGATATTCCAAAATATAATAAGCAACAGCTTAAAGTTTATGGCCGCCGATACTAAACCTGCCATAAGCATTAGTGCCGAAACAATAGATAGCTATAGTACCGAAAACAATGTGTTGGACAAAGGGCCTTATTGCAAAATAAGTATCAGCGATAATGGAATTGGTTTCGACGAAGCATTTTTGGATAAAATATTTGTAATTTTCCAAAGGCTTACCACTAAAGAAAAGCACGAAGGCACAGGCATAGGCTTAGCAATAGCCAAAAAGATAGTTGATAAACATAAAGGAGCCATAACAGCAAGCAGTAAACAAAACCAAGGTGCAACATTTGTAATAGTGTTGCCATTAAGTAATAATTAATACCTTATACCAAGAGATATATGAATAGTAAATTACCTGAACAAAGCGCAGAGAGGTCGCAATCTATTATAACGAGGTTACAAATAGTTTTTGCCATTTCTATATTGCTACTATTGGTAAGTAGCTATGCCTCATATTTCAGCATACAGAAGCTTATTGATAGCAGTAAATGGGTAAACCATACTTACGAAGTAATGTTGGAAGCAGATAAAACCATATCTTCTGTTAAGGATGGTGTATCGTCTCAACGCGCATATTTACTTACGCACAAGGAAGTTTTTTTAGACCCTTACCATTCTAGTTACAGCGAGGTACAGTCTCACATAGGTAGGCTTAAAGGTTTAACCAACGATAACCCCGAGCAAGCAGAAAATGTAAAGGAGCTGCAGCGCTTGGTAAACGATAGATACAAGCAGATGCAGAACGTAATGCGTTTGGATTCGGCAAGGGCTAGTGATTTTGATACTACTTATTATCCGCAGCGCGATGCTGGGTTGATGCGAGGAAGGCTGATAATGGAAGACTTGCGAAAAACAGTTGAAAATATAAGGAGCGAAGAGCAGCGTTTATTGACATTACGAATGGAGGAGTTGACCAAGTATACCAACTATACTCCTATGCTAATTTTAATTGCTGCTATACTATCTATCCTTATCACAGTGTCTGCTTACTTCCGTATTAAGTCGGAACTTGATGCACGCTTGGCAAAACAGCTAGAGGATGAACGGTTGTATAGTGAAACTAGCAAAAGGATAACAACTATGCAGGGTGTTACGGCCCAAATAGCAAGTGGTAACTATACTACGCGCAGCCTAGATATGAAAGAAGATGAGTTGGGTAGGGTGTCTACGGCTTTAAATGAAATGGCTGCTGCATTAGAAAAGAACTTTAATGAAATACAGCGCAAGAATTGGCTACAAACAGGTATAGTAAACGTAAGTGAATCGCTACGAGGTAAAATATTGATAAATGAGCTTGCCGAAAACGTATTGCAAGGCTTAGTGTCGTACACCGGTGCTACTGCAGCTACATTTTACACAGCCGAGAATGATTACGAGTTTCTGCTAGCAGGTACTTATGCAGGTGCTAATAGTCCAGCTAAAATCTATCCAGGAGAAGGGTTAACTGGCCAGGCAATTAAAAACAAGCAAACAACGGTAATAAGCAATTTACCGGTAGGGTACTTGCCAGTAACATCATCATTGGGCACAACCGAGAACGTAAGCGTGATACTGTTGCCATTGGTGTTTAATGATAAGGCAATTGGTGTTATTGAGCTTGGTTATTTGCAACAACCGCCAGTTGATTATATTACGTATTTGGAAAGCGTGCGTGAACCTATTGCAATAGCTGTAAATACATCGGTAAACTTTACGCAAATAAAAGAGCTGCTTGAGAGGAGCCAAGCACAAAGCGAAGAGCTTCAAGCACAACATGCTGAGCTTGAAAACCTAAATACCGAATTAGAGGCACAGACGCAAAAACTGCAAGCCTCGGAAGAAGAATTGCGTGTACAGCAAGAAGAGCTGGTACAGGCTAATCATGAACTGCAAGAGCGTAGCCAATTGCTTGAAGACCGAAATGAGCAGATAACAGAGCGTAACAATGAGATACAGCGTAAAGCAGAGGAGCTTGCATTAAGCACTAAGTATAAATCTGAGTTTTTGGCAAATATGTCGCATGAGTTACGCACTCCGCTTAACTCTATATTGCTATTGTCGCGCTTGCTATCAGAAAACGGAGAAAATAATTTAAGTAACGATCAAGTTGAATATGCACAAGTAATACAAGCATCGGGTAATGGCTTGTTGAATTTGATTGATGAGATTTTAGACTTGTCGAAGATCGAGTCGGGAAAAATGACTCTAGAGTTTGCAAGTACGGGTATTGAGCATATTGTTAATGATATACGTCCGCTATTTGCTCCTGTTGCTAAAGATAAAGGCCTAGAGTTTAAAGTAGAAGTAAGTAAAGATGCGCCACAGTATATAGAAACGGATAAGTTTAGGTTAGAGCAAATATTGAAGAACCTTTTATCGAATGCAATTAAGTTTACTAGTACGGGTAGTGTAACCTTAAGTATTGCGAAGTGCCCGAACGGTAGAGACCTTATCTGCTTTAGCGTAATTGATACTGGTATTGGTATTGCGCCCGAAAAACAGCATTTGGTTTTCGAGGCCTTTCAGCAAGCGGATGGAAGTACAAAACGTAAATTTGGTGGTACCGGCCTTGGTCTTTCTATTAGCCGCGAATTGGCGAAGCTATTGGGTGGAGAGATAGTATTACAAAGTGCTGCTGGCGAGGGTAGCAAATTCACGTTATGGATACCTGTTACTAAGCACGAAGAAACTGTTGAAGAGCCACCTATATTTAAGCCCGAGATACCAAAGCCGGTTGCTAAACCTAAGGTAGAAACAGAAATGGAGGAAAAGCCTGAAAGGCAAAGGTTTATTTCTCCTAACATACCTGCTGCTATACCTGATGATAGAGATAATGTAAACCCAGGCGATAAGATAATATTGATTGTAGAGGATGACACTGGTTTTGCCAAGGCATTGCTCGATTATGCTCGCGGAAAGGGTTACAAAGGCATTGTGGCCGTAAGTGGCGATGAGGGTATAAGGCTTGCAGGCTTGCATAACCCTATAGGTATTTTGTTAGACATACAATTGCCTGTTAAAGACGGCTGGGAGGTAATGGATGAGTTAAAAGGTTCGGCAAGTACTAAGCACATTCCGGTACATATTATGTCATCGTACCAAGTTAAGCACGAAAGTTTGGTGAAAGGCGCAATAGATTTTATCAATAAGCCAATGGCCTTCGACCAAATGCAGGATGTGTTTAAGAAGATAGAACATATATTAGC
>JAFDYM010000195.1 GCA_018267435.1 Bacteroidota bacterium
CCAAAAACTGGTTCTTGCCATTAGATAAGCTTCAACCTAAAATAGAGAAGTACGTAGAGCGCCACAAGGACTGGAAGGTGAATGTGTATGGTCAATGTAAAAGTTGGCTAGATAGCGGCGATGGCCTACAACCGCGCAGCATGACGCGCGACCTTGACTGGGGCATACCTGTGCCTGTAGAAGGCGCAGAAGGCAAAGTATTATACGTGTGGTTCGATGCACCGATAGGTTATATATCGAATACCATCGAGGCATTTCCTGATACATGGGAGCAATACTGGAAAGATGAAGACACACGCCTGATACACTTTATAGGTAAGGATAACATCGTGTTCCACTGTGTGATATTCCCTGCTATGCTAATGGAGCATGGCGAGTTTATAACGCCTGATAATGTACCGGGCAATGAGTTCCTAAACCTAGAGGGCAGCAAGCTATCTACCAGCCGCAACTGGGCGGTATGGTTGCATGAATACTTGGCGGAGTTTCCCGGCAAGCAAGATGAACTGCGCTATGTGTTGACCTCGATAGCACCTGAAACGAAGGACAGCGAGTTTATATGGAAAGACTACCAAGCGCGCGTAAACAATGAACTGGTTGCCATACTTGGCAACTTGGTTAACCGCGTAATGGTGTTGACCGATAAGTACTACGAAGGCAAGGTGCCACAGGCAGGCGAGTGCAGCGACTTAAAAGCATTTATAAGCGGCAAGCGCGAAGCTATAACCGAGAGTTTAGAGAACTTCCGCCTGCGCGAGGCACTAGGAGAGATGATGAACGTGGCGCGCCACGGCAACCAAATGCTATCGGAAAAAGAGCCTTGGAAACTGATAAAGACCGACCCAGAGCAAACCAAGATTGTATTGTACGATTGCTTACAGATAATAGCCAACCTAGCCATACTTAGCGAGCCGTTTCTGCCATTCACCTCGCAGAAGCTGTTCCGTATGTTGAACTTGAACAAGGAAGACTATAGCTGGACTGATGCTGGCAGGCAAGACTTATTGCAGCCGGGTCATCAACTTGGCAAAGCTGAATTGCTATACCAAAAAATAGAAGATGAAGCTATAGAGGCACAGGTGCAAAAGCTGCATGCTACAGCCGCAGCGCAGAAGCCAGCAACTAAAACAGAAACCAAGAAAGTGGAAGCAACAAAAACTGATGAAGCGCCAAAAGGCGAAATAACATACGACGACTTTACTAAGCTAGACCTACGCGTGGGTACCATACTTACTGCCGAAAAGGTAGAGAAGGCCGATAAGCTATTGAAGTTGACCGTTGATTTGGGTTTTGAAACGCGCACCATAGTTTCGGGCATAGCCGAGCACTTTAAGCCAGAAGAACTGCCTAACCTACAGGTAAGCGTAGTAGCAAACCTGGCACCGCGCAAAATACGTGGCATAGAATCGAAGGGTATGATACTATTGGCTGAAGATGAAACAGGTAAGCTGCATTTTGTGTTGCCGAAAGAATTAACGAAAAACGGAAGTATCATCCGATAATTAATTTTACATTCGGTAAACAATTCATTAACCCAAATCTTACTAATGAAATCTAAAATTTACTTAGCTCTAGCCTTGGTGCTTGCTGCAGGTCAAACATTTGCGCAGTGTGGTACTAGGTATATGGATTCTCTATTTGCTGTTACTGTTACATCTAACGTAACTTACACTACTGCTAACGGTGTTACACTTATGCTTGATGTGTATGAGCCTACTGGCGATACAGCTTCTCAGCGTCCGCTAATAATAATGGCGCACGGTGGCAGCTTTATAAGCGGTAGCAAAACCGAAGATAACGTAGTGCCACAAACCTGCCGTGCATTTGCTGCACGTGGTTATGTGTGCGCAGGTATCAACTACCGTCTTGGTCAAGTATTTGAAATGCTAGATTCAACCAATGCAAAAAATGTGGTTATCCGCGCTATAAGTGATGGTAAGGCAGCGGTTCGTTTCTTCCGCAAAGATGCAGCTACTACTAATACTTACCGTATCAACCCAAACATCATCTTTGCAGGTGGTAACTCGGCTGGCGCGGTATTGTATTCGCATGTGGCATATATTGATAGCATGGGCGAGCTTTCGCCTAATCTTCAAACCATTATTTCTAATAACGGTGGTTTGGAAGGTAACAGCGGTAATGATGGTTACTCTTCAAAAATACAAGCCCTTATAAACTTTGCTGGTGGTTTGAACGTGCCAGAACTAGTAAGCCCGGGCAATACGCCATCGGCTAACTTCCAAGGCGATCAAGATGCAACCGTTCCTTATAGCTGTGCCAATGCGGTAAATGGTCAGGTGCAGGTACGTTTGTGTGGTTTGGGTGCTATACAGCCTCTACTTACACAGTATAACCTTACCCATGTTAGCCATGTTTTTGTAGGCGATGGGCACTGTCCATGGCAGGGTGATGCGGCTAAGTTTGAATTGATAGATACAACCACCCGCAACTTTCTTTATAACCTAATATGTAGCGGCGAAGTAGGTCAGCCAGTAGGCATAAATAACCTTAATGATGTAGCGGCTAGCGTGCGTGTGTTTCCTAACCCAGCCAAGGGGCAAGTAAACGTATCGTTCGGCGAAGCTACTTTTGCTACTATACAACTTACCGATGCTATGGGCCGCGTGGTTGAGCAAAAAAATATAGAAGGCAATACAGTGTCTTTCAATCGTGGTGCTTTGGCTACAGGCTTGTACTTTGTACGTGCACAGCAGGCTAACGGCAATACTGTTACCAAAAAGCTGATATTCGAATAGTATTCTAAGTATTAGAATAAAAAGGAAAATCCCGATAGCTACGGCTATCGGGATTTTTTTATTGCTATTTACCTAGCTATAAGCATATTAGATACGGTTGTGGTAAATTTGCCAACTTTTCTTATTTTCGCTGCCCGCTTTAGCGGTTCTGGCCTTGTAGTTCAACGGATAGAATAGAAGTTTCCTAAACTTTAGATAGCAGTTCGATTCTGCTCGAGGCTACCAAAAACAGCGAAATCTTAACAGGGTTTCGCTGTTTTGTTTTAAGCTAATAGCGTATTAAAACTATAATGGACAATTTATCTCAAAAGCATACTCAAGTTCAATACGTCTCGAATTTTCGCGACTTAGTAGAAGTGCCTTATACTAGGGAAGTAAATGCAGTATGTTGGAACCGTAAGCCTGTAGGCGATTTCTATGAGATTGTAAATAGCCTAGCGTGCACAGATAATGTAACTGTTGTAGAGCAAGACATGTTACTACAACTTGAGCTAAACGAGGCTGGTAAGCTAGCCCGGGAGCTTATTTTAAGTGATTGGAAGCTGCTAGAGGAGCACGGCGCACAGCCTACAC
>JAFDYM010000196.1 GCA_018267435.1 Bacteroidota bacterium
ACCAAGCGTATTGTTTTCACATTGTCATTTGCTTTAACACGTACCATATATACGCCTTGGGCAAATGAGTTAATATCCATGGTTTCAAGCACTAAGCTTTGGTTGACATATTGTTTACTTATCATCTGCTGACCTATACTATTGAATATCTCTACAGATAAATCCTGAGCAGCGGTAAGCTCAATAGAAACGTTAAGTATACCATTTGTTGGGTTAGGGTACACTTTCACACTAGCTATTCCCTTCACTTCTTTTATACCAGTTGGAACCAAAGTTACTGAACCCATGCCTGTACAATTGTTAGCATCGGTTACAGTTACAGTGTAAGTGCCCACAGCCAAACCACTTATAGTAGAAGTGCTTGAACCGTTGCTCCACGAATATAGATACGGGGAAGTACCACCATTAACGGTAGCTGTTGCAGAGCCATTATTACCTTGTGTAGGATCAGTACCTGCAACACTTACGGTTACACCAGCGCTAGCAGTTATAGTTGCAGTTTTTACTGCTGAACAACCGTTATCGTCGGTTATTGTAACACTGTAGCTGCCGCTAGCCAAACCATTCAGGGTATTGGCAGTAGCACCCGTACTCCATGAATAAGTATACACTCCGTTTCCACCTACACCGTTTACTGTAGCTGAACCATTGTTATTGCCACAAGTTGCATTGGTAGTAGAAACAACACCATCTACTTGGGCAGGGTTAGCTAAAACAACCGATTGTACCGCTTGACATTGAGAAGCATCTGTTACTGTTACAATATATGTACCTGCACCTATGTTATTTAATGAAGCTGTAGAAACACCGGTATTCCACATATAAGTATATGGAGCAGCACCGCCTGACACAGAAGAAAGTATAGAGCCATTGGTACTAGCAAAACATATAGGCTGTGTAGTAGTTAATGCTATGGTTGGTGCACCAGAATTGCTAACAGTTGCAGCGCTTGTAGTTGAACAGCCATTAGCGTCAGACACTGTAAGTACATAACTACCAGCGGCTACAGCTGTAATAGTAGCACCATTGGTACCATTGGCCCAGTTATAATTGTATGGAGATACACCACCTGTTGCTGAAGCAGTAACTGATCCATCGGCTACACCACAAGTAGCATTTGTAGCATTGAATGCTATAACTATGTTAGACTGCACAGCCGATACAACACCAGAATTTGACGCTGTACAACCATTGCTAAGTGTTACCGTTACAGAGTAGTTACCTGCAGGCAAATTGCTGATAGCACCGGTAGTGGCACCATTGCTCCAGTGGTATGAACTTACCGAAACGTTGGCATTGGTTACAGTAGCAGTGGCAGAACCATTGTTCAACCCACAACTTGCATTTGCCGTATTAACTGAAACAGAAAAAGGAGTGTTAGTGCTTGCTACATCTACTGATATAGTAGCCGTACATTGGCTAGCATCGGTTACTGTAGCGCTATAATTGCCAGGTGCCAAGTTAGTACGTGTAGCACCCGTAGCACCACCAAACCAGCTATAAGTATAGTTACCGGCTCCACCTGTAGCCGTAATGGTAACCGAACCATTGGCCTGGTTACAAGTAGCATCGGTAGCAGTGGCTGTAGCAGATAATGCCGTAAGAGGCTGACCTATGTTTACCGATGCAGTTGCCGTACATTGATTAGCATCGGCAACTGTTACAGTATAAGTACCAGCTGGCTTGCCAGATATTGTGGCAGTGCTTCCACCACCACTCCAGTTATATGTATATGGGGCAGTACCTGTGGCCGCCACAGTTGCAGTACCTGTAGATGCGCCAAAACATGCCACAGCTGTAGAAGATGTAGTTAGGCTTGGCTTAGCATAAACAGTTACATAACTGCTTTGCGTAGCAGTATTATTGCCATTAGCATTTGAAACAGTAAGAGAAACTGCATAAGAACCCGCTGTATTATACGTTACTGTAGGGTTAGCTGCAGTAGAAGTAGCAGGCGTACCACCAGTAAACGACCAACTATATGAAGTTGGGCTGCCAGTAGAAGTACTTGTAAAGTTTACAGTAGTACCAGCACAAACAGTTTGATCATTTACAGTAAATGATGCAGTAGGGCCATTGGCTACTGAGGTGCTGCATATTTTACTGAATATGTAAAGGTCGACACCATTAGGGTAAGCATTTACATCGCTGAAGGCATACCATGAATTATCATCCCACTGCTCCCATGCATAGTCAGGATCGGGAGAATTAAATGTAGTAGAGTAAAGCGCAACTGTATCGCCTGCAACATAGGTCATTTCAAAGCCTAAGTAGTAATTGCCAGTAACGTTTGCAGGGCTGCTAAAAGTTACCGAAGTAGCTTGTTGAACTACGATAGAACTAATTAATAAATCTTGCTGTGCTAGCACCGTGCCTGGGGCTCCAGCTGTGCCATCGGCAGCCCACACTTTTACTACTACCTTAGATGTACTAGGGTTAGATGTTTTAGCTAAGCCGAAATAAAACAAACCACCCGTTACCTGTGCATTACCTGTATTGGTAAAGTACTGAGCTTTTGCTTTATCGTTATACTGGTTATGGCCTGTTATATAACTACCTGCCTGAAATATATAGATAGCAGGAGTATCTGCGGTATATATATTACCTAATGTGTCGCAGTTTTGAACACCGCCTCCACTTTGCACTACATTTATGTACGAAGTCTTCGTCTCCACATCGTTGCCAGCAGAATTAGTAGCTGTAAGCGTAACAGGATAAACACCTACCGTATTATACGTAATAGTAGGATTCTGCGAAGTACTAGTAGCCGGTGTGCCGCCGCTAAACTGCCAGCTCCATGATGTAGGAGAATTTGTTGATAGATCAGTAAACGCAACCGTATTACCTACTACAACTGTAGTTGGCGTACCAACAAAATCAGCAACAGGAGCTACCACTTGGCCTGCACCTGCATTATATATATTCACATTATCCAAGAATGTGTTATTACCGTAGTTGTTTGTATTAACAAAGGCAAATCTAACATTGGTCTGTCCACTTAATGAAGCCAATGAAACCGAATCGCGCCTCCATTGTGCAGCAGTAGGTGCAAAGTTATTGTTGGTAGAAGTAGCCGTAGCTAAGCTGCTACCACCCCTACGCCAAAGCGAAGTCCAAGTAGCACCACAGTTAGTAGAGTACAGCACCTCTAATGAATCGGTAGAAGATGTTAGTGTATATTGGGCATGTGCATACTCCCACCTAATACGGCCCGAACTTACACCTGAGAAATTATACGAAGGAGTAATCAACCAGTCTTTCTGGGTATTGGCATCGTAGTTATAGTTATTTACATAAGCCGATGCGCTAGATGTTCCAAAACCGCTTACTGCAGTAGTGCGCACCCACGTACTAGCACCATCGCCATTCGTTATTGTCCAACCAGTTGGTGGAAAATTGGCACTTTCAAAACCTTCGCTTAGAGGTAAAGCTGCACCGTTACCACTACCAACAGTTATTAAGTTGCTTTGGGTACTTACATTTGAGCCTTGGCTATTGGTGGTAGTAAGCGTAACGTTGTAAGTGCCAGCGGTGTTATATGTAACGGTAGGGTTAGCCGCCGTTGAAGTGCTAGGCGTGCCACCTGGAAACTGCCAAGCATAAGTTAAGGTAGGATTGCCTGTAGAAGTATTGGTAAAGCTAACTGTTTGACCTGCACATATAGTAGTAGGAGATGCCGTAAAACTTGCTAATGGACCGTTTACAGGCGTACAAGCCGGATTGCTAACAAACAAGCTTCCGCGAGAATTAGTCAATATGCTATTCATATAGTTACACTGCTGTGCTGTAAACAACACAGGGCAGTTTGAATAGTCCATGAAATTTTCATGCTGATCGCCATAGCTTGAATTACCAGTACATGATGTAGACGGTGTACAGCCATAATGAGGTTCACGACTATCAGGCGTATCGCTAAAACCGTCATCCGTATCAGGAAACACGTTACCGCAGGCATTTTGGTCAAGATCTCCCCAGGTATGGTGCAAGCCCAACCAGTGGCCAATTTCGTGCACCGCAGTTGTATAGTCCGGTCCTAGGCCTATTTGATAGTCAACAACTAAACCATCTATATAACTTCCAACCACGCCTTGGGTAGGCAGATAAGCATAACCTGCGATACCGCCTTGTGGACTAGCCTCGGCCAAGTCGCATATGTATATATTCAGATACTTTGAAGGGTTCCAAGGCGCAGCACCACCTGTACTAGTTTGTTTCATGTTATTTGGCGTGCTATTGGCACTAAAGCTAGTAACAGTAGTACTTACACGGTCAATACCATTAGTAGCACTACCATCGGGCTTGCGTTGTGCCAAACAAAATTCTATTTGAGCATCCGTAGCAAAGCCTTGCACAGCTGCACGTGCAGAACTAATATCGGCAGTATTAGCTTTACGATAGCATGCATTCAACTTTGCTATCATAGCATTTATAGTTGCATCGCTCACGTTTTCAGCAGTAGTATTATATACTACGTGTACTACTACTGGTATTGTACGCACAGCACGGCTTTCGTAGCTCGCATCGGTATGTCCAATAGCTTGGCTTTTTATAAATGCTTGCTCCATTTCGCGCATTTCCTTGTCATATATAGGATCTATCAAGCGCTTCTGCTTAGTAACTTGAGTGCTATAACAAATATTCTGCTGTGCAATTGCCCCTATTGAAACTAGGGCAGCAAACAATACTAGTACAACTTGTTTCATTATGCTGTTTTGAATTATAAATTGATGTTTCAAAAGTAAAATTTAACGCGAGAAACGGAAACCTGCTGGAACAAGAAATGCCAATATGTTAATTCATTATCAACATATTGGCATCCAATAGATTTCAATCATTTTGGCAAACTACTTTCTTAATGCGGACTCAATACTTGCCGTAACCTTAGAATCGGTTACTAATGTCTTAGGTGCAAACGACTCTATTACTTTGCCATCTTTACCAACTAGCACTTTCTGAAAATTCCATGTAATAGGAGCATCCACAACCCCATTTTCACTTTTTTGTGTAAGATAAGAGTATAACGGGGCTATATCCTTACCCTTAACCGAAATTTTACTGAACATTGGGAAAGTAACGGCATACTCGCGCGTACAAAACTCCTTTATCTCTTTATCGCTACCAGGCTCCTGACCCATAAAGTTATTAGCTGGAAAACCTAGAACCACCAAGCCCTTACTCTCGTACTTTTTGTATAATGCCTCTATCTCCTTGTATTGTGGTGTATTTCCACAATGGCTAGCCACATTTACAAACAACAATACCTCTCCTTTGTACTGCGATA
>JAFDYM010000197.1 GCA_018267435.1 Bacteroidota bacterium
GCACATCGGCCACCTCTTGCCTAAAGTATATACGGTAGTAGGCCGTAAGCATTTCGCCTTTATATACGCTAGACTTGCTTAACACCAAACGCATAAATACATCCTTTTGTACCTGCTGCTGCAGGTTATCCATGTTTAAAGTTGATGATTGCTGTTGCCTGCGTTCTGCCTCGGCTTTGCTGGCATTTTGCTGTTGCTGGGCTTGTTGCTTTTGTGCCGCTGAGAGGGCTGTTACCTTTATACTTAAAGCATTGCTTTGGTAGGTAGTACCTTTGGCAACCAGTTGCGCAGTGCCCAGGTTGTGTTGGCCTATGGTTTTGGCAAGTAGCTGGTAGGTTTCTTTAGTTACCCGTGTCATGCTGCCATTTACTATCCCTATTTCTTTAAAGCTAGAGTTGGCTAACACCACAAAAGCATCAAGCTTAGGTGGGGTTACCGTTCCTTCTATATTCTCTAATACTATGGTAAGTTCAAAGCTTTGCCCTTGGTTTACACTTGCAGGTGCTTGCATGTAAAACCTGCGTTGCCCATATACCGCACTGCTAGCAAGCAGTAGCACTAGTAGGCTACAGGCAGCAGGCAATATAGCCCTGTAAGCAATATGGCGGCAATAGGTGTACATTGGTTAGTAGAACAAATTTCTACCCTTATTTACATTGAATCAAGTAAAAGGGCTAAGGCTTAATCATTTTTATGAAAAGCGCGAAAATAAGGTTAATGCCGAAACGTGGAATATTTAAAGCTCCTTTAGCTTATTGGTAGCTCGTTCCTTGTAAGGGTTATTAGTGTTCGATAGCTCGTTCAATATCTTTTTGGCATCGCTGGTTTTGCCTTTTTTAATAAGTATGTTGGCTTTATACCACTTGCTGCCTTCCAAATACCTATCGCCGCTTTTCAATAGCTTATCAAACTGCTTTTCGCTTTTGTTCAGGTTGCCGTTTAGGTAGTCGCTTACACCGCCAAAGTATTGGGCATCGGCGTTGTTGGGTTGGTTTTTCAGTATAGCATCAAACTGCTCGGCACTTGTTTTATAGTCGCCGGCGTTAAAGTTTTTCATGGCTTCGGCCTGGGTAGGCACATTGGTTTTGCCGCCGCTTGCTGCCTTGGTATCTTTTACCTCAGTTATTTTCTTTTCGGCAGCAGGTTTGGCATTGGTGCGTACGGCATCGCTTTCGGCCACATCGGCTTTTACCGGCTCGGCGCGTTTGGTTTTGCTGGCTTCTTCTTTAGTTACCGCCTTGTCGTATTGTGCTGTGGTGGCTGTGTTATTCGTAGCCGCATTATCCTTACGGTTTTTGGCACTTGGCGGTAGGTTGTTGCCTGCGCCTACATTGGTAGTAGTTGAATAATTGTTCATACTAAACCCTTCTTTATTACCCCAGGTTATAGTGTCGGTACTTGTAGTAGCGGAAGTTGGATTTAGCGTTACATCGCTGTTAATAGTTACAGTTCCATTAGCATTGCCTACGGCTGTAGGTTGCTCGGCGCCTGTAGCACTTTCGCCTTGCGGTTGCACGGTTGCCTCAGGCGCTTTCGGCACTGCATTATCGTCGGCCTGCACTATTTCTTGCTGTGGTGCCTCTGTTTTTGCTATCTCTCCATCGGTGCCTGCGTGCTTGTTTAGGTAGGTAACCATTAAAAAGCCCACGCCAACCAGCATACCCAATACTACTGCTGCCCACACATAGTTAGCCCAGTGTATATTTACGGTTTTGCCCTCGCGTATACCTGTTTGGCTACGCACTTTCTTTTTAATGTTGGCTATACGGGTTAGTGCCTCGGTACGGTTAGGTGCCGCCTGCATACCTTCCAGTGCATCTTGCGCAAAAGGGTCCTCGGCCAGCAGTTTTTCAAACTGCGTGCGCTCCTCGGCAGTAAGCGTACCGCCGATGTAGGCTTCCATAGCCCCCTCGGTTATTACGCCGCCTTCCAGTAGGTCAACTTCCTTTTTTCGCTTGCTCATTTTTATTGGCAATAATGTTTTTCAAATTCCTTTTTCCGTTCTGTATATAGCTTTTTACCTCGTTCATGCTATAGCCTGTTACAGTGGCTATTTCATTGTAGCTCATCTCTTTTAGGTAAAACAGCTCCACACTTACACGCTGCTCTTCTTTTAGCTGCTCTATGCCCTCTTTAAGGTGCTGTAGCACAAACTCTTTATCTTCTTGCTCCTTTAGATGATTTTCCTCTGGGTTTTCCACAAGTCCACCCATTTCATGTTTCAACTCGGTTCTTCGTTTCTCCTCTGTGGCATCTTTTCTGAACACCATCATGCAGTAATTTTTAACAACTGTATGTAGCCAAGGCTTAAAAGCCACTATGTGGTGCTTCTTTAGTTCTGCTATCAGCTTTTCGAATATCTGCATGGTAGCATCTTCGGCGGCAGCTTCGTTTTTTAGGTATTTCATGCATACGCCAAACACTAGGTGCGTATACCTATTGTATAGCTCACCTATATACAGTGCTTCGTGCGAGTTTCGATAGCGCTGTACCAGTTCCTCATCGGGCAATATGGTTAGGTCCTCTTTGGCCAGAAGTTTAGGGTTTAGCTAATGCTAAAGTTAACGTATATGGGTAGTAATTGTTATAGAGTTTCAACAGGTTAACAAACCTAGTGTAGTAAAATGGGTACGCCAGAATGCTTTCTATAGCACCTTGTTGCATAAATATTTCGTAAAATAAAACAATCGGAACAGATTGCTCTGCCCCGATAAATGCATTACCCATAAGGGAATATTAAAGTCTTATGCCGGCTGTTGTTAGTCTACATCTATGCCTTTGCCGCTACCGCCTTGGTATTCGTCGCGCAGCTTTGGTTGTTGGGTTTTGGTTGGGTCTTGCTGGCGGCCTTGTTGCTTGCCATGTTTATCGCCAGCGCGTGGTTGCTCCACATCATCTTCGGCTTCTAGCCTGCTTTCAAAGTCGCTGTCTTCCAGTTCCTCGCGTTCGCGGCTATTGCGCTGTTCTTTTTTCAGCCTTTGCTGTTGTTCGGTTTGTGTAGTTTGTTGGTTCCTTAATTGCTCTTTGTCTTGCAATTTGTTTTTCTCGTTTTTCATAATGTTTTGGTTTTAGAACCTAACTACTAAAGTTATGTACCACCGCCATTGCCACGCATTAAGGTAGGCTTTCTACACTTATACAACTTTTGTAAATGTTAAATAGGGATGCTTGAGTATTGCCGTACCCTTTGCAATTTTCGGCGCGCTATTTGGTGCGCCCCACTTTGTTAAAGGCTTATATTTACTTTATGAACCGCATAGATAGGCTGCTAGGAATATTGATAATGCTGCAAAGCAAAAAGTATGTACAGGCCGAAGCAATAGCCGAAAAGTACAACATAAGTATACGCACTGTGTTTCGCGACCTAAAGGCACTAGGCGAGCAGGGCGTGCCCATCAGTTTCGAGCCGCAGAGGGGCTATGCCATAATGCAGGGTTACTTTATACCGCCTGTATCTTTTACTACCGACGAGGCCAATGCCCTGCTACTAATGGAAGGTATGGTGAAGGGCTTTGCCGATAACAGTATACGCCAACACTATAGCGCGGCACTTAATAAGGTAAAAGCAGTGCTGCGCCACACGCAGAAAGAGCAGGTAGATAGCCTAAGCAATAATATGGCGGTGCAGCTGCCCCCATGTTTCAATACCGATTTTGAGTACTTAAGCATTATTCAAAATGCGGTAAGCAATAAGCAGGTATTGCAACTACACTATACTAGCAAAAGCGATGAGAGCACCCTGCGCAATATTGAACCAATAGGGCTGATATATTACGCTATGAGCTGGCACTTAATAGGCTGGTGTACCTTGCGAAACGACTACCGCGACTTTCGCGTATCGCGCATCAGCAAATTGCGCAAACTAGATAAGCCCTTTAGCAAAACTGACCACTTAGCCCTGCAGGAATATATGAAGCAGTTGCCTGTGGAGTATTAGGCTAGTGTAATCCTTCGCACTCTTAGTGGTTAAAAATATTTCTGAAACTATCTTCCAATGCACTGACATAGGGTTGTCAGTAGGCCCCAGTTTCTTTGCGCTGTAAAACAAAAACATACAGCCATGAAACTATTACCATTGCTACTGAAAGAAATGAAAGAAGAGGGTGCCACCACCCGCAAATTTTTAGCCCTAGTGCCAGATGATAAGCACAGCTGGAAACCACACGAAAAAAGCATGGCTATGATAAACCTTGCTACCCACATAGCCGAGCTGCCTACTTGGGTGCCTTTGGCTATAAACACTACCGAGCTCGACTTTGAAAAGAGCGGCTACAACCCTGTAAAACTGAACAACCGCGAGGAGCTGCTAGCTTATTTCGATAAGAATTTGGAAGATGCCTTGAAGCAATTGGAAAGCGCCGACGAAGAAAAGCTGGTGAACGATAACTGGAAACTGCGCAGCGGCGAAACCATACACGTAGACACTACCAAATATGGCATGATACGCGTAGCCCTAAGCCAAACCATACACCACCGTGCACAGCTTGGGGTGTACTTCCGCCTATTGGGTATACCGTTGCCAGGTAGCTATGGCCCTACTGCCGATACGCAAAGCTTTGTGTAGGCTAGCTTTTGCCTAAAATAAAAACAGCCCTAGTATTATGCTAGGGCTGTTTTGTTATGTATGGTTTCTGCTTGCTATTTATTCATTACAAGCTTAAAGGTTTTTGTTTCGGCACCATTGTTCAATGCTACAAAAAGTATATCGTCGTTTGTATTCAAATCGTAGCGGTGGAAGGTGAACTGTTGGCTATCTTCAGTTACATTAAGTTGCTTTTCCATTATTTGCTGGCCTAGCAAGTTATACACCTTCAGGCTTACCACTTTGTCGCCTTCGCCACGTGGTATTACTATGTTAAAGTAGTCGCTGAAGGGGTTAGGGTACACCACCGCATTAAAAGTAGGCTGTTGCACCTTGCGTATATCGGTTACGCCTGTATAGCACACGCGCAGGGTTGGTCTGTATGTTGAATCTACATAGTCGCTTGAGCGGAATATCATAGAGTTGCTAGGTGTTGTAGATACAGGTTCTATCAGAAAGCCATAGTTGCCATAGCTCACCATATCTTGTACCAAGGTAGCTACGTTTATGTTCAAGTAGTCCTGCGTGGTAGAAGTACTGGTAGCCAGTATTACTTCGTTTGCCGAAGTAGCGCCTGGCTGGTTGTTCCAAGTTACATCATACTCGTTCCATGGGCTTGTTATTCGGCGTAGGTACGATGCATTGTTGGTGCCATTCATAGGTGTAGAAGGATTACCTACGAATGTAGTTGTGGGGTTATCGGCGTACAAATCAAGTTCGGCACTGGTAATAACACCATTGTTAGGTATAAACGATAGGTCGAATTCTATAAATGCCTTTTCTTGGTACACCACACTATTAGGCGTATTCTGCCATATGTAAGAAGCAATAACAGGTACCTCGGCGTAGTTCTGGTCTACATTAGGGGCGTAGTCGCTTACCTCAGTGTCTTTACCTTCTTCTCCTGGCCTAAGCCTTGCACAGGTTTCGGCAGTATAGGTTACGGTAAGGGTAGGCCAGTAGGTGCTATCGGCGTAGTCGCCCGAGCGGAATACCATAGAATTGCTCGGCGTTGTAGATACAGGTTCTATCATAAACCCATTATCGCCATTGCTTATCATATCCTGTACTAGCTGAGTAATGTTTATACCTATATAATCTTGGGTGGCCGATGTGCTGCTTGGCAATATTACTTGGTTAGCAGTAGTGGTACTAGGCATGGTGTTCCAGGTTACTTGGTGTTCATCCCAGGCCGAGGTTATACGCCTAAGGTACGATGCATTGTTGGTGCCGTTCATAGGCGTAGAGGGGTTGCCTACAAAGGTAGTGGTAGGGTTATCGGCATATAAATCTAGCAAGGCGCTTGTAATAGTAGCGTTAGTTGGTATTTGGCTTAAGTCAAACTGCACAAGGGCCTTTTCGCTATATATGGTGCTATTAGGGGTGTTCTGCCATATATATGACGCAAAAACAGCTACATCGCCATAGTTTTGGTTAACATTTGAACTATAATCGCTTACTTCCGAGTCCTTTCCATTAGGGCCCAGCTTAATTACAACTGTGGTTTGGGCTTGCAATCCGCTTAATGCAATAGCGCAAGCTAATAGGGCGTACAATTTTTTCATGTGTTCAGGTTTTGATGCTAATATAAGCATCTGCAGTACAATAAAAGTATATTTTATTGTATAATAAAAAAACAGCCCATTAATATGGAGCTGTTTTTATGGCGTCAATATGGTATAACCTTTGCTACTTCAAGGTTGTGTAGTGGTAACTATTGGTATTGGTAGTTCCGTTTATGGTGGTAACGGCAGTGGTAGGCAAGCCAAGCCCGTTGTATTCATACGTAGCAGTAATAGGGAAAGTGCCTGTTACGTCGCCATTTATCAAGCTATAGTCGGTTTGCTTAGCCGAGGTAAAGTTGTTCTCGCTCATCCACAAAAATATAAGCAGGTTATATTCATCCGGAAAGCTGGTTTTGATTAGCGAGGCAATGGGGTTCTGGTTAGCATCAAACGCCAAAAACTCAAACTCCCTTTTCTTTCTAAAGGTTCCTGCCTGTTTTTCTGATTCGGTAACCATACTCAGGTTGGCGCCATTGTAAGTAAACTCAAATAGCTGGTCGGGGTCGAAAGTATTGCTATTAACAGTAGCTTGGTTTACTGTGTTATTGCCATTATAGCTTAGTACAGTTTCCTTCTGTTTGCTTCCATTTTCATTATAGCTTACCACTTTGGCAAAACGGTTGCTGCCATCGTAAAAGAAAGAATCTACGGCATCAAGCGAGCCATCAAGCGTGGTTGTTCTTTTCACTAGCATATCGCCGTTATAGAAAAAGTCGTAGGTGGTAGTGCCTGCAATGGCTTTTATTACACGGTTGTTATTGTCGAACGTAAGTGCCATTACGTCATTTCCCACCGCATCGGTAATGGAAGAAAACCTTTCCGTTCCGCTCTCTTCTTTTTTACAACTACTAATAGTAATGCTTACTGTGGCTGCTATAGCAAGCAGCATAGAATATGTCCTTTTCATCTGCACATAATTTTGGGGTTAAAAAATGGGCACAACACGCAGCATGAATGGCGCATTGTGCCTTAGCACCGCGCCGCGTATGTAGCGCTATGCCTACGGCAGAAAATAAAAAAGCATGCCTTAAGGCATGCTTTGGTTAAAGTGATTAACTGGGGTAATTATAATAGCCCGCTTATTATTTTATCTATGCTCAAGCCCTCAGCTTCGGCTTTGTAGTTTTTAAATACCCTGTGGCGAAGTATAGGCAACGCTACGGCTTGTACATCCTCAATATCGGGGCTGTACTTGCCGCGTACCGCTGCATGTGCTTTGGCACCTAGCACTAAGTACTGCGATGCCCTTGGGCCTGCGCCCCAGCTTATATAGTTGTTTACATTAGCTAGCGAGCCTTCGCGGTTAGGGCGGGTGTTGTTTACCAGTTTTACGGCATACTCAAGTACATTATCGGCTATAGGTATGCGGCGTATAAGCTGCTGAAAGTACATTATCTCCTGCGCAGTCATTTTCTTGTTCAAGCTTACTTTGGTGCCTGCCGTAGTGCTTTTTACTACGTTCAACTCCTCTTCGTAGCTAGGGTAATCTAGGTTTATAGAGAACATGAAACGGTCCAACTGTGCCTCGGGCAATGGGTAGGTACCTTCCTGCTCTATGGGGTTCTGCGTAGCTAGTACAAAGAAGGGTAGGTCAAGTTTATGTTTTTTGCCTGCTATGGTTACGCTGCGCTCCTGCATGGCCTCAAGCAATGCCGACTGTGTTTTGGGCGGTGTACGGTTTATTTCATCGGCCAATACTATGTTGGCGAATATAGGTCCGCGGTTGAAATGGAACTTGCGGTTTTCATCCAATATCTCCGAACCTACTATGTCGCTCGGCATCAAGTCGGGCGTAAACTGTATACGGGTAAATGATAGATCTAGCACATCGGCAATGGTGTGTACCATTAGGGTTTTAGCTAGGCCCGGCACGCCTATCAATAGGCTATGACCATCGCTAAATACCGATATCAATATGTTCTTTACTACCTCGTCTTGCCCTACTATTACTTTGGCTATTTCGGCCTTTAGTTCCTTGTATTTGGCGGCAAAGGCGTCTAAGCCTTCTACATCTGAGTTATACATAGTGTCAAATATTTTTAAACCGCAGCCGCTGCCATGCGCAGCAGTTGTGGCATATTAAATTTTAGTTCTTCCTGTTCTTATTCCAGCGCTCTATTTCAGGGCAGTCGTAACTGTCCGCTTCTATACGCACAAAGTTCCTATCAAGGTGCAGGTTCACCCAGTTATCCATTATCTGGTGCTGCTTTTCGGCCTTGGCTGCTGCCTGTATTTTTGGATAGTCTTGATCCAGGCTTGCCTTGTGCGGCTTGGTTTCTGTTTTAAGCCATATTATACGGTAGCCCTGCTTAGGCTCGCCTGTACGCTCTACGCCCGAATATGGTAGCACATCGCTGTACTCACCCACCTTCATACGGTCTATGGTAAATATCAATGTGCCATCTATGTCAGCCTTTTCAAAGTAGGTAGTACCGCTTTTTGGGTTGGTCATCATACCGCCTATGCTCTTGCTCTGTTCTTCCATGCTATACTGCCTTACCGCATCTCTCCAGCTTAGCGAGTCAACACGCAATTCGTGCAGTATGCTATCCATGGTTTTCTTTACTATGGTAAGGTCGTAGTTCAATATTTTTGGCTTAATAAGTATGTGGCGCAGCTTCAATTTATCGCCACGTTTTTCATCTACTATTATTAAGTGGTAGCCAAAGGGTGTTTCCACCACATCGCTCAGCTCGCCCTCTTTTAGTTTAAAAGCTACCGCCTCAAACTCAGGCACCAACTCGCCACGGCTTATTACGCCTAGGCTGCCGCCATCTAGGTACGATCCTGGGTCTTCGGAATTGGTAATGGCTTTTACCGAAAAATCGGCGCCTTCAATTATCTCCCTTCTTATGCCCTCTATCTTTTCGCGGCTGCGCTTTTTCTCGGCGGCATTTACGGTAGGGAACATTACTATTTCGCCCATTTCCAGCTCCGAGTTAAAGTACGGTATGCTATCCTCGGGTATGCGGTTAAAGAAGTCTTGCACATCGGCAGGCGATACTTTAAGGTTGGTAAATATTTTGGCTTTTACCTTATCTGCCACTAGCTGCTTTTCAATATCCTCGCGAAAGTCATCTTTCAGTTCCAATATCGATTTGCCATAGTATTCTTCCAATTTTTCGGCCGAACCGAAAACAGAGATGAAGTATTTAAGACGGCGGTCAAGCTCGGCATCTACCTCATCGGGGCTGGCCACCACGCTATCTATTTGCGCTTGCGATACGAATAGCTTATCCATCAATAGGTTTTCAAATATCCTGCACTTAGCGTTAGGCGGCAAGCTATCGCCATTGTTATCGCCCGATAGCATTTGCTGGTACTGCGCCTCTACCTCGCTTTGCAGCACCACATTATCGCCCACTACAGCCAGTACACGGTCTATTATAATATTGCCCTGTGCATTTACAGCGGCGCTTATGGCGCACAATACTATCAGCAGGGCTATGTTCAGTTTCTTCATTTATATTTTGTTGAGGCTAAATAACGCTTATTCCTTCTTTTTCTTATCCAATATCACAAATAATCCCATCGAAAAACCAATTCGGGTAATGGGAAGCTGCTTGGTTACGCTTTGCAATGATACATACAAGCCACTTTCTAGCACCACATTATTGTTAAAGAAATGTGCTATACCCAATGAGCCCATAGTGCTAAGCCCCTGCGTGCCATTAATGCGGCTTTTGCGCATAGTGGTACTGGTAAGGTACTGTACATTGGCGGTGGCGTAGCCTTTTAGCCTTTTGGGGCCAAAGTAGCCTTTTACCAGCGGGCCTATAGCCGTGCTAAAGGTAATGGTGCTTACCCGCTCATTCTCTTTCTCATCTATTTGGCTTATGCTGCTTACGCCAAACGAGTACCTGCCACCAATGGCAAAGCCCTTAACTACAAACACCCCAAACGATGGCGAAAGCGCCATGTTGAAGCGCTTAACCGAGCCTTGTATGCTGCCGCTTATATCTACATTGCCGCCTACTATATATCTGCCCTTTTCGGTTTGTGCCTGGCACACCGAAAACAAGCTGGCTAGTAGCAATATGTATATATAGCGCTGCATTACTTTATGTATATCTCCAGGCTTTTATCGCTTAGGCCGTCCTGATATATTTTGTTGTATATCTTTTCTATCATGGCCATTTTGCGTTTTTCCATTATGGCCTTTTCTATTTTATCGCTTATAAATTCAAGGGGCGATGGGTCGTCTTTGCGCAGTACTTCGCTTACGCGTATAAACCATAGCATGTCGCCCTCTTTAAACTCTTTAAACTTTCGGCTAGCCGCTAACGATGCTACATCGGCCTCGTTTACAGGAAAGTTCTTTATCAGCTTTTCCTTCTCGTACCACAAGCCATTATCAAGGCTATACCCCTGCGAAAACTCCTTTACAAAGGCTTTCATTTTTTCCGACTCTTCCTCGTCCTTAGGGTTTAATATCCACTTCTTTGCCTTGGCTATATCTTCGGTGTTTTTATCTATACGTATAAACTGTACGCGGTATACATCGCTTTGTAGGGTAAAGTCGCCCTTCATTTTATCGTACCAGGTGTTCATTTCCTGTGCGGTAAAGTTGGTGTCCAGCTTTTGGTTTATAAGCGCCTTTTCATACTCATATAGCAGTAGGCTTTCGCGGTAGTCTTCCACCTTTTTGTTTATGCCTAGGTCGTCTTCCTCTATGTTATCGCTAGCTTTTTGTAGCAGCAGTTTTTTGCGGGTCCAGCTTTCGGCATAGCTTTTAAGTGCGGCTATGCTATCGGGGCCTGTTAGGCCTTTTGTAATATTCACAAGGTCGCTGGCATATAGGTACTCTTCGTTTACACGCGCCACTAAGTCAGCATCTTGTGTTTTCTTCTTTTTAAAGAAAGAACACGATGCTAAGCTTAATACTGCAACTATAAATACTACGTTTTTCACCATTCTATTTAAAGCAGAAAGTGCAACCTGCGATTGCACTTTCTGGATATACTATGTTTTTTTACTATTGTCGGCGGCTCTCCCTTTAGGCTTGCAGTGCCGAGCTAAGCCTCGGTAGAGCTGGAAGGTAGCCTACAATAGCACTTACTTCTTTATCAAGCTTTTGAACACTGCTTGATCAACCACTATAGGGTACTTGTTGCGCAGGCTAGCTAGCCATGTTTTTTCAAGATACTCTTGGTAGTCGCTAGTTATATAACCTTTAGCTTCTTTCAAGCTTTTTGGTTCAGGACCTACTATCTTTTTTACTACTACAAAGCGGTAGCTGCTATCGTTCAGTTTTTCTACATCGGTTACGCCAGCTTCCCACTTCACTTTGTCTACTACATCGTACTGGCCCTTTTCGTATTTGCCCTCTATGGTGCTTATCCTAGCCTTGGCATCTGCCTTGTTCAGCTTTGTTTTTATAGCTGCGGCATCGGTGCCTTTTTTAGCCAATTTGTTGGCAGCTGCAGCAAGCTTGGCATCGTTTACGTTGTATATTACTACATCGGCGCGGTCGCCCCACATGTATTTGGTGGCATTTTTCTGGCGGTACTCTTCAAGGCCGGTAGTGTCTTTTACCGATTTTGTCCATACCTGCCTATCCATCAATTCGAACAACAATATACCATCGCGATATTCCTTCATCAAGTTGCGGAAGTCAGGCTTCTTGTTTTCCAATGTGCTCTCTTCGTAGTCAAGCGCTTTTTGGTTTACAAAGCCTTCGTAGTATTCGTTTATCAGGCCTTCTTTGTTCTTATCGCTACGGCGCTTAGCCACCTTTTCTACATAGTCAAGAAAATGGGCTTGCGTATACGTTTTGCCTGCAAGGCTAAATAGCATTTTGTTGCTGCTTGCTTTTAGTAGGCTGTCGCTCTTCCAGTTGCCTTTGCTTATGGTGCTATCTATTTTTGCGCTCAATTCAGCTTTGGCAGCTAGGTTTTCGGCAAATGCGCTTTCCTTCTTTATACGCTCTATCAATTTGTTTTTAGCTACCTGGCTGCGCGTGTCGCGCTCTACCTTCTTCTTCATATCGTTTTTAGCATCGGCAAAGCTTGGCATCTCGCGCTTTTCAAGGCGCTTAATTATGTGCCAACCAAACTGGCTTTGTACCGGCTTGCTTATGTCGCCATCCTTTTGCAAGGCAAATGCTGCATCTTCAAACTCGGGCACCATGCGTATAGGCGAGCCCGAACCGAACCACTGTAGCTCGCCACCTTTTGCACGGCTA
>JAFDYM010000198.1 GCA_018267435.1 Bacteroidota bacterium
CCAGTTATAAGCGGCGGACAACCTGCTCCGCACCCTATACAGGGCATTGGCGCGGGCTTTATACCTGCCAACTTGGATACCAATATATTGGACGGCGTTATTAAAATAACTAAAGACGAAGCCTTTGAATACACCCAACGTGCCGCTAAAGAAGAGGCCTTATTTGGCGGTGTATCATCGGGCGCTACCTTGGCGGCTATAGCCCAAAAGCTACCCGAAATACCGGCAGGCAGCCGCATACTAGGCTTTAACTACGATACCGGCGAAAGGTATTTGAGTATAGAGGGACTGTATGAGTTGTAAGAGAGCCGTTGAACACGGATAACACAGATAGCACGGATTAACGCAGATTTTTTAAAATCTGTTGTTCAATTAATTTTCATCCGTGTAAATCAGTGCAATCCGCATCATCCGCGTTCAAATTCTACCCGTTCTTAAACTTTTTTCAGCAAACACTTGCATAAAATATAGAAATTCCTACTTTTGCCGTCCCGTTGGCGAAATTGCTTCCAACTTTATCAAAGACGGGACGTTCTTTGGTTGGTTAATATGAATTTGGAGCTTGTTACCCCAACAGCATATTAATCGCCGAGAACACAACATTAAAAAACAACACAAAAATTTAATAAAATGGCAGATTTAAAAGCATTGGCTGAACAACTAGTAGGCCTTACAGTAAAAGACGTTCAAGAACTAGCTACAATATTGAAAGATGAGTACGGTATAGAGCCAGCTGCTGCTGCTGTTGCAGTTGCTGCAGGTCCTGCTGCTGGTCCAGCTGCTGCGGCTGAAAAAACTGAGTTCGACGTAATATTGAAAAGCGCTGGTGCTCAGAAACTAAACGTAGTTAAAGTAGTAAAAGACCTTACTGGCCTTGGCTTGAAAGAAGCTAAAGACCTAGTTGATGGTGCTCCTAAAGCAGTAAAAGAAAAAGCTGACAAAGCAACTGCTGAAGACTTGAAGAAGAAACTAGAAGAAGCTGGTGCTGAAGTTGAATTGAAGTAATTCACGGCGAAAGCCTTCTAAGAATAATAAAGAACACCTCGCATTTGCGGGGTGTTTTTGTTTTTAGGGGTATCTAACTATCCCTCCGTTATCCGCCTTGAGCATTTCTTAGATATTCATCCTACAAGTTTATAGGCAAGAGAACCTCCTGCACTATTGTACTAAACTAAAAAAGCCCCCTTGCGGAGGCTTTTTCGTTATAGTCAATTAAAAACTAAATCTGTAAAAAGGTAATTATAGCGATAATGTGTCAAGCACGCTGTTCATGCTGCGTACAGCATCTGCGCTCTTGTTAAATGCAGCTTGCTCATCTGCACTAAGCTTGTAGTCGTGTATTTGCTCCCAGCCGTTTTTGCCTATTACTACTGGCACGCCTATACATATATCTTTTTGGCCGTATTCGCCATCAAGCGCTACGCAGCAAGGCACTACTTTCTTCTCATCGCGCACTATGCTTTCTACTAGCATGCAGCCTGCTGCACCTGGTGCATACCAAGCCGAGGTACCTATTAAACCTGTAAGGGTAGCACCGCCTACCATAGTATCGGCAGCTATTTTCTTCAAAGTTGCTTCGTCAAGCAAGTTGCTTACTGGCACACCTTGTAGGGTAGCTTGGCTTATCAAAGGTATCATGGTAGTATCGCCGTGGCCACCTATTACGTTAGCTTGAAGATCTGCTGGTGAGCAGTTCAAAGCTTGGCTTAAATAGTAACGGAAACGTGCGCTATCCAATGCACCACCCATACCTATTATCCTGTTTTTAGGCAGGCCGCTAGTTTTTAGCGTAAGGTAAGTCATGGTATCCATCGGGTTGCTTATGATGATGAATATTGCGTTTGGCGAGTACTTCAATATATTATCGGTTACACCCTTTACTATACCTGCGTTTACGCCTATTAGCTCTTCGCGGGTCATACCCGGCTTACGTGGTAGGCCCGATGTAACTACAACTACCTCGCTAGCAGCAGTTTTGCTGTAGTCGTTGGTGCTGCCGGTTATTTTGGTATCGAAACCTAGTAGGTTGGCAGTCTGCATCATATCCATGGCCTTACCTTCGGCAAAACCTTCTTTTATATCAAGTAGAACTAGTTCATGGGCAAGTTCTTTTCTGGCAATGTTGTCAGCTACTGTTGCACCTACAGCACCTGCACCTACTACGGTAATTTTCATAATAACTGGTTTATTTTTGGGTTGTGTTATAAAAAGCGGTGCAAACCTAACCCAAAACGCAAAATTTGCAAACATATAGCCCGCAAATACCTATTGCCCGAGGTTAAACTGTCATAAAACGGTAATATTCCTCTCTTTAACGTTTTTGTTAACAAACCATGAAGCTGTGATGACTGTCATATTGGTAGAAACAGATGGTTTTGTTTTATTCGTAGCCTCAAAAAACAACTAAACAACACAGATGCGACATTTATCCTTTATTGCAATACTGCTTGCAGTATTTACAACTGCTACAGCACAGCAGCGCAATACCATGTGCGGAACGGTAGTGGATGAGGCTTTTAAAGCCAAGTATGCGGCGCGCGATAGAAGTGGATACGACGAAATAAACCCTGGCCAACGTGCTGGTATAAGGTGGGTGCCTGTGTACTACCACCTTATAACTAAAGACGACGGCAAAGGTGGTCCTAGCTTAAAGAAAACCTTCGAAAGCCACTGCGAGTTGAATGCAGCTTATCAGCCTTTCAATATCGGTTTTTACATAGCAGGTATAGATACTATAAAAAGCACACAGCTATGGCTGTATGAAAACGACTGGTTGGGTTACCAAGCTTTTAACCAGTACAACGTAGATAATGTATGTAACATATACATTAATGGCAACCTACCTGGCTTGTGTGGCTTTGCTACCTTCCCTGGTAGCTTTAGCCAAAGCGGCGGTGGCTTGTTCCTTAGCATTAACTGTATAGGTGCGGGTACCAATACCATTCAGCACGAAATGGGCCACTACCTAGGCCTAATGCACACGTTCGAGGATTCATACGGTATAGAGTTTGTAAACGGTACCAACTGTGCTACTAAAGGCGACCTTTTCTGCGATACGCCTGCCGACTTTTTGGCTGACCGTACACCTTGCCCATACACAGGCAACCAAACCGATCCTAACGGCGACCTATATCGCACCGTAGTAGACGAGACATTGTATATGTCATACTTCTACGACCAGTGCGTGAACCGCTTTAGCAATATGCAACAGGTGGAAATGAATAATGTATTGGATGATAACGACAGGAACTTTTTGCTAACTGGCCATACAGTTCCCAATACCGACCCATTGGACAGCACTTACTTTATATTCCCTACCGAAGCCGATACTGCTTTGGTAGCCGATACCATGACATTTAGGTGGGCACCAATACCAGGCGCACAATTCTACATATTTACCATAAGGGCTATGACCGGCTCGATTGTATTTGCCGATACTGTGGTTAAAGACCCTGAGTTTACATTTACCAATGTGGCACCGGGTAGGCAGTATAGGTATAAAGTGCGCGGCATATCTTATGGCAATACATGTTCGGAAGGTGGCTCGTTTCTTGTGCTTAAAACCAGTAGGATAGATGCTACTACCTCGGTTACATCGCCTACTTGCCCTGGCGAAAGCGATGGACAAGCTACTGTAACCCCAATAAGCAATACCGTAGTAGCTCCATACGATATACAATGGAGCAATGGCGTAACTGGCGGACAGATAGTGAACGTAGCCCCTGGTACATACACCGCTACTATTACCGATGCCCTTGGCGGTGTAGCCATAGTAACAGTAAACGTACCTAGCAACGACCCTATAGTAGCTACTATAAATGCTGTGGGGCCTAACCTTAATGTAAGCGGTACAGGTGGTACACCTCCATATACCTATACATGGAGCAATGGCGTAACTGGCGCTAACAACAATAACGTACCTACTACGGGTGTATATACTGTAACAATAGTTGATAGCCGTGGCTGCAGCAGCACCAAAACATTCGACTTTAGTGCGCCTACCGGTATAAACGACAAGTTTGTAACTGCCAGCATGCGCGTGTACCCTAACCCTGCCAATGGCGCTACTAACCTAAACGTAGAGCTAAACCTAGATGCAGCTGTAAATGCTAGCATAAAGCTGGTAAATGTAAACGGACAGATAGTGAGCGAAACACCGGTTAACCTTAACCAAGGCACTAACGTGGTAACTATAGATATACATAACGTAGCTGCGGGCGTATACGCCCTACAGTTCAGCAATGGCAAGCAAAGCCAAGCGCAAAGGGTATCTATATTGAAATAGGAATATTATAGCTATTATATCAAAATCCCCTTCGAGAAAATCGGAGGGGATTTTTTTGTATAGAAGGAGATGAATAATAAGTAGGTTTGAGAATGAGCATAACTCGGCCCGTGATTTAAATCACGGGCTACGGATAGGTAACCTACATGAGCAAATGTGAGATTAGGTGAACTTGTAAATGCAATTCCTTATAGTCAGTAGCCCATGAATTAATTCATGGGCTAGCAGTGAAGCGAGCCGCTACGCCGTTATTGGAGTTTTAGCTTGCCGTAGGCATGCGCCCCCAACAACTAAAAACACTTAGAACATAAACAGGCGTATATACCTGTTTTATTATAATTTTACCTCATGCTATCGCGCAAGTTATTTTTAAAGGGAAGCCTAGTAGCCAGTGCCAGTATAGGCAGCATGGCACATGCGGCACAGCTACAGCGTGTAAGCACGTTAAGCGCAGGCGAAGTAGCTAGCGATGAAGCCTTTTGGCAAAGCATACGCGCGCAGTACATTACGGGTAAATTGATAAACCTGAACAACGGTGGCGTAAACCCGCAGCCGCAGCCCGTGCGCGATGCCTACATGCACAACTACCTATTGTGCAACGATACCCCTAGCTATAGCATGTGGCGCGAGTTGGATAAACAGCGAGAGCCCTTGCGTAAGCGCTTGGCTGAACTGCTGGGTGTAAGCGAGCTGGAGCTAGCCTTTAATCGCAACACCACCGAGGGCTTGAACAGCATCATTTTCGGGCTAGATTTAAAGGCAGGAGACGAGGTAGTGCTCAGCAACTTCGACTACCCTAATATAGAGAACGCATGGAAGCAACGCGCCAAACGCGACGGCATAAAGCTGAACTATGTAGACCTGCAAATGCCCGCTACCGATGATGATGCCGTGGTGCAGCAATATGCCGATGCCATAACGCCGCGCACCAAGCTGGTACACATTACCCACATGATGAACTGGACGGGCCACGTAATGCCCGTACGCCGCATTGCCGACATAGCCCACGCAAAGGGCTGCGAGGTAATGGTAGATGGCTCGCACAGCTTTGCGCACCTTATATACACCATACCGCAACTAGGTGCCGACTACTACGCCACTAGTTGCCACAAGTGGCTGGGCGCACCCTTCGGTACGGGGCTAATGTATATACGGCAAGATAAAATACAGAAGGTGTGGGCACTGCTATCGGCCCCTATACCTGATGCCGATAACATTGGCAAGTTTGAATGTCTGGGCACCCGCTCCTTTGCGGCGGAAATGACCATAAGCACCGCGCTTGACTACTATGATACCCTAGGCGCAGAACGCAAACTAGCCCGCCTGCGCTACCTTAAAAACTACTGGGTAGAAAAGCTGCAAGCCAAGCCCGGCTTTAAGCTTTATTCATCGCTACAGCCGCAGCACGGCGCTGCCATAGCCACCTTTGGTATAGAAGGGTTAGAAGCCTACGAAATAGAAAGTAAACTGGCCCAAGCCAACATACACACCAGCATAGTAAAACACGGCAACGTAAACGGCGTGCGCATATCGCCCAATCTTTACACCAGCTTGGCAGAACTAGATAGCTTGGTGAAGGTGGTAGGGGAGATGGAGAAGTAGTGCAAACACCTCCCAGATGTTTGACGTTCTAAGTGGCGGCTGCGACTTTGCATTTAGAGGAGCGCAACTAACAATGTGAAAAGCTATCGCCCGTCTACTACACTTTAGCCACTTTCTTATATATTCATATTTATGAAAACTATAGTTGCCTTCTGCTTGTGCCTGTACAGCCTGTGCGCCACGGCACAAAAGCACGACTACGTTTGGCTTTCAGGTTATGATAGCCATGTAGGTTACAATCCGCAGGATCAGTGGCATACAGGTACTACAGTTCTTGATTTTAATGTTCAGCCTGTTGCAGTTGGGTACGATAGTATTTATATGAATTTCGACTTTACTAACGTAAGTTTTTGCGACAGCAGTGGTAATTTGCTTTTCTATTCAAATGGTATGTATATCGCCAATTCATTAGGTGATACGATTGAAAATGGCAATAATATTAATGCAGGAGTTTTTCATGATTTGTGGGAAAGTGAAGAAACGGGCTACCGTGCAATACAGGGAATACTTGCGTTACCTGTTGGAGGATTAAGGGATAAATACACTTTACTTCATACATTTTATGAGAATTCACAAAATGTATATGCATTCGTAAAGTCTATATTAATGAGCCAAGTTGATATGGCTGCAAATATGGGATTTGGGAAAATAGATTTTACGAACCAAGCATTGATGGCAGATGTATTGGGACAAAGCATTAGTGCCACTAAGCATGGTAATGGTGCTGATTGGTGGGTGATAGCACAGAAAAGAAATACCAACTGTTTTTATAAAATTAAAGTCGATAGATTTGGAGTCGCAGTTTCTGATACACAGTGTTTGGGTGCTATTTTTGAATTCGGTTCTTTAAGTACATCCTGTTTTTCTTCGGATGGAAGTAAGTATATACATTTAAACACTCGCGAAGGTCTTAATATCTACGATTTTGATAGGTGTAGCGGTTTACTCTCTA
>JAFDYM010000199.1 GCA_018267435.1 Bacteroidota bacterium
ACCTGCTCAAGCCGAGCCTCGACCCGTCGATACCGTGGCAGCAGGCGCTGCTAGACGGCGCTAAGCAATACGAAGCTACCCTAACACAGGAACAGGGGAAGTTGGCTGAGCTTGATGACCTGCGCGATTCGAAAACGAATGAAAACGATTTAGAGAAATAAAACCTAAAAACAAACAAGATGAGACAGAAACTAACAACCACTTTCATTATCGGCGCATCTTTCGCGCTTGCGCACCTTGCATACGCGAGCTGGATATTCCAGAACATGCTACGCGAGAACATTATCATGGCGGGCGCAGTCATCGTATTCACCGCGATGTGCTTTGCCATGCTGCACTTGATCGTCGCCAAGGTAGGGAGCGAGATGCGCGCCCCAACAACGCGCTATGTGCTCAATATCACGCTGTGGGCCATCGCCACAGCCATCGGCCTATCGCTTGGGGGCGCGGCGCTGCTCATCACCACCTCTGCGGGGACTGAGTTTACCGCAGTAGTGGAATCAAGCCCGGCAGGTTTCGCCGTGTATGTTGCGGTTTCAGTGGTGATTTCCCTGGCCAACCTTGCCATCAATTCGCTCACTGCCAAAAACAAGCCTGCATAATGAGCTGGGGCAACATACTGAAGGCCATTGGCACGAAGGTGGGCTACGCGCTCCTGTGGGTAGCCGCCTTCATCCTTTGGCTGGTTTCGAATATCCTGGAAACTCAGCTCAAGCAGCTCAACAAGACGCTGCACCGGTTCCTTTTCCCACCCAAACAATAAGCACATGCACCCATACATAAGCAAGGCAATAACGGCATCGAGGAACTTTTTAGCGGCAGCGGGCCAAACAACCGTAGACAGGCTCGTGGAAGCCGTCGACTACATGACCCACGAGGAGAACGGCAGCATCTGGGGCGATGCCGACGACATTCTAAGCCCCAACAACACAGGTTTGTGGATAGGAGCCCAGGGTGCCATGGAAAGCTACCTGTTCGGCCGAAACGCCGTCTGCACGGGCGGTTCGGGTACGGGCAAGACCTCTACCCTCATATATCCTACGCTACTCAACGCCTACAGGAGGTCGTACATAATACATGACCCGAGCCGAAAGGTGTACCACGATACAAGCGCGGCACTGGCCGAAAACGGCTATAGCGTTTACCTGTTCGACACCTCGGATACCCTGCACAGCGATTCCATCAACTTCCTCGACTACATAGGCTCCCCTGCCGACATCAACAAGCTGTCTGCGCAGATAGTGGCCACTACCCTGGGCAACAGCGCGAGCGACCCCTACTGGTCCATTGCGGCAGGCAGCCTCTTGCGCCTGCTTCTCGGCCTGGTGCTTCAGAACCCGGACAGGAAGATGCATAATATGGCAAACGTCATCCACCTGCTGCGCGCCTTCGCGGGCGGCAATGCAAAGGGCCTCGACCGGTACGTGGTGCGCCATGCCACGCCTGAGCAGCTGATGGAATACAAGGCCTGGATAAGCGGCGCAGAAAAGACCACGTCTTCGGTGGTAATGAGCCTAAGCGCCGCGCTCGAAGCGTATTCGAACCCCAACATACAGCGGCTTACTTCCACCACCACAGTAGACATTACCTCGTTCAGGAAGAACCCTTCGGTGCTGTTCCTGCGCAACGCGACGATGGATGCCAAGGCCAACGCGCCGATCCTTTCCATACTGATGGAGCTCTTCATGAAGTGCTTCATGAGCGAGGAAGGCGAGAAGGGCCTGCCCGTCTCCTTCCTCATAGACGAGGCACCGGGCCTCGCGCCGCTGCCTTCCCTGTCGCAGTTCGTATCGAATTCCCGCAAGCACAACCTGAGCACGCTGCTCATAGCGCAGTCCCACCACCAGTTCGCCGCCTTCGGCGAGCACGAGGGCAAGAACATACTGGCGAACATGTTCACGAGGATGCACTACCCCTCCGGTGCGGACATGCAGACCTGCGAAGACCTGGAAAAGGTCATCGGCAAGGCTGCGGTAACGGATGCCAAAGGCAGGCGCACCGTGCAGCCAGCCATGCCGGCGGCCAAGCTGCGCACGCTTGCCCCGAACACGGGCATACTGCTCGTCGGCGGGCACAAGCCGTTCCTCCTGAACGTTGCGCCCTACTACGAGGATCCCTACCTGCTCAGCCTAACCCGCAAGAAGTACGACCCGCCCATCAGGAACCATTCTCCCGACATACCCCTAATACTACTTCCGCATGAATAGAATAAAGAGAAAATCCGCCCTTTACCGCTACCTCGAAAGCACTGGCGCCCTCGACAAGGGTGCCGATGCCATACGCCTAGCAAAGCGCCAGTATTACCTAGACTACAAGCGCGAGTACATGCGCGCGCACCGCAAGGAGCGCAAGGAATACCGGTTCGTATGCAACGGCGCCGAAGCGATGACCATAGCGCAGGCCGCAAAGGAACATGCCATGCCACAGTCAAGGTTCGTAAAGCAGGCCGTGCTCGCATACATCGCCAAGGTATACCTCGTGAAGGACAGGCACGCCGTTGCCGACATCCTCCGCGCCCTGGCACAGGCGCAGAACTCCATACAGCGCATAGAGAGGAAGGAAAGGTCTTGGCTGCACAGGGGAAGCTATGCGGCGCTCGAAGACGTGCTGCACGGCCTCCGCCGCGACATAGAGGCAAACCTGAAGTACCCTCCGACTATCCTCGACATCGTACGCACCGCCATCAGCGCCCATCCATACCTCAAGGCTCAGCTCTTAAAAATGATCAACAATGATACTGAAATCATCGGGCCGCAAGGGTAGCTACGCGTCGTTGGTGAACTACATGCTGCGCGACGCCCACCTGATGCGCGACGACAGGGGCGATGTGGTAGTATTCAGGCACAACGTCATAGGGAAGCTGCCCGAAACAATAATCGCGGAATTCGAACGCAACGACGAGTACCGCAGGTACCGCGCTAAGAACGCTAACAGGTACACGCATGACATACTTTCGTGGCACGAGCTGGACAAGCACATGCTTACGGAAGAACTCATAATGGATTTGGCTGCGAAATACGTGCAGCTGCGCGGCAGCGATGGAATGTATTTCGGTGTGATCCATACGGGAGAGCACCCGCACCTGCACATCATGCTTTCGGCCAACGCGTACGAGAGCGAGGATACCATGCGCATAAGCAAGCAGCGTTTTTCTCACATAAGAAAGGAACTTCAGGCATACGAAGAGCTCACCTACAAGCTACCAAATAGCGTTGTAAACTACGAAGGAAAAAGTAACGCGCCTTCCGACAAGGAATGGCAGTTCGAGAAACGCACCGGTGCGAAAAGCCGCAAGGAGGAACTTAGGGAAATTGTAAGAGCTGCGCACGAAGGGGCTCTTTCAAGAGAAGAATTTTACAACACGCTTAAGCACCAAGGCCTCGAGCCATATGCCCGAGGCAGCAGCGAAGGCATAGTAGATAATGAGCTGAGGTTCCGCCTCGCTACGTTAGGATTAAGTAGGGATGAACTTGAAACTTTAGATAGTAGGCATGATCAGGTAAGCGAGCTTGAAAGTATACGACATAGTGAGCATACTACAGAACGCTACAATACGGATATTAGGTTAGCGGACATAGATAAGTTGCGCGAAGATGAGATGGACTTGTGACTTTGATGGAGTGGCAAGTTTGCACACCACGGGTAGATATATTCCATGAATATATTGTGGTGTGCCGACTTGCCAGGGCGAAGCCCTTGGAACCCTTGCGTAGATTATGGGGCCTACGTGCGCAGTACCTTGGTTGAAAACAAGTGTCCACCGTTCTTAATGGCAATATGGTAAACTCCCGATGGAAGATCATCAAAGGCAAAGGTTACACTTTGAATGTTGGGTGTAACGTTAACAATGTCAGCGAATACAATCCTACCCAAAAAATCGACGATTGAAACGTGATACTGCCCTGCAGGAATAGGTTGAACATCAATTTGGATTCTGTCACAGGTAGGATTCGGATAGGCCGAAAGGTTTACGGGCATGTGCAAGGAACCTATTCCTGTCGCCGTACAATCTGTAGCATCCACCGACACGTCGCTATCGGAATCTGCCATACACCCTTCACCATCAGATATGTGCAGCGAATAAAAGCCTGAACCGTATGTCGCGGCATTCAAATAGGGGGAATCACCGGCGATTGGATTTCCATTTAATTCCCAATGATAGGTATAGCCGGATGCGGTGACGCTGGAAGCCAACATGCAATTAGCGCCTGTAATGATTTGGGGGCTCTCTATATCTTTCTCCACAATATGGACAGGGCCTAAGGTATCCTTGCATGTACCACCTAAATCAATAAGTACGGTATAAGCTCCAGGCACATTTATGGTTATGGAGTCATTGGTCTGGTTGCTAATTGCGGTTCCGCCATTGAACCATTGATAGGTTGCTCCTGCAAGATTCGTTGCACGCATCAAAAGGGTTTGCCCGCTGCACAATACAGTATCATCGGATGTCAGATTTGTAGAAGGAAGGTCGCAGCCAGAAAGCTTGGCAAGGAACGGGTCAATGCTACCGTGCGAGGTAAACTCCCATTCCCCAAGGTCAATGATGCCTCTGAAATTGCCAACCCCGATTAGCTCGTTATCGTTCGATGCAACGGCTCTTATCCTGTCGTTCTCAAGCCCCCCGAATGACTTGGTCCATTTATGGGATGATGTGGAAGCGGCGAGCTTGATTATAAGTGCGTCATTTCCGCCATTGCTTGATACCGTCACGCTGGGAAACGCGAGTGTGCCTGAATACTCTCCTGAATAATAAATATTTCCGGCATTGTCCTTCGAGGATTCAGAAATGAACATGCTGGAGCCATCGCATACCCGCGAACCGCTGATGATCGCTCCGGATGGGTTAGAAATTATATCGAAATAAGTTGGCTGGTTTCCAACTGTCAAGGGAATTGAATTTAAACTTGTGGATGAGCTGATCTTTGCAAGCACATGTACATTGTCTGAGTTGTCCACGATGAGTGAGGATACATTGTCATCAGTTGGGGAACCGATATTCAACGACCACATGCAGTACGCAAAGCCAAAAGCCTGATATTTTGCAAGGTATATATCTGTCTGTCCCACACTGTTTAGAGATGTGCCTGATGCCCCCGTAAAACCGACACTGCCGCTGTAATTGCCTGCAACGTATAAGTAGGTTTCGTTGACGTCAAGTTTTATGGCCGATATGTTCTTGTAATTAGGTTCATCTGTAAACCATTGCTTTGCTCCGTACCTGTCGAATTCGGCGAAGAAGTTCTTCACTTGGTCGTTATGGGGTCCATGATGGGTAGAATTATCTATTCGAACCGAATCAACCATGTAATCGCATATGATGAAATTCCCGTTTGTTTTAACCGCCAACATGCAATTACCGCCCACGCCAAAGGAAGAGACGAGCACCTTTGCCCACTGGACGTTACCGGAAGGGGAAATTTTGGTGGCGAATATTCCTAAGGGATTGCTAAACTGTGCTGCGATAGGAGTATATGATCCCCCGCTGAATGTAAGAGTACCTTGAAAGTTTGTCGTCAGGTACAAGTTGCCTTCCCCGTCGATTTCCATGCTAGGAAACCTGACGTTGTCGACATTCGCCCACATCTGCTTTACCCAGATAACGTTTCCACTGGCATCATACTTGCAAATGACGAAGTCGTAGTTCATTGGTCCGCCCTGTACGTATGTTGTGCCTCCTATTACGATGGATCCCTTGAAGCCGAAGGACGCATAGAACTCCCCATTAGGCAGGCGGCGCGCCTTCCACCCGACTTCCTCGGTGCCGCTTCCCTCGTGTGTTACCCAGTCAAATACAGGGGCTTGCGCCTTAGCAATAAACGAACAGAACGCCAGTGCGATGCAGTAAAACAGCTTCATATGTATGCTTTAGTATTTAAAAACAATTTAGTTTTGGAGTTGGTTCGGCCTTTACCTTATTACTTCAATGCTTTTTGTCCTAGCCTTTCCATTGATTTCAAGCGTTACGTAATATGTGCCTGCGCCCAGATCATTCAATGACACGGGACGCAAGATATTCTTTACTGTGGCAATATCCGTGAACACCGAAACCCTTTTGCCCGTATTGTCAGCAATCGAAATGCTGTAGCTTTCGCCGATACGACAAGAAAAGTCAATTAAAAAATCTCCATGGCTTGGAGAGGGATACACGGAAAATGAAGGCAAATTGTTATATGCATCAATATCTGTAGTGATACATGCATAATCAGCAGACTTTGCAAGGCAACCATAGACGTCTATACCTGTTACATGATAGGTCTCGTTGCCGTTACACACATGCGAGCTTCCTTGTGCAACGGGTATGGGATTGTTTCCTACGTACCAGCTATTAGGTTCGCTATAGGGGGAAACCATTGTCTGCCCTGTGGCTGTTATTTGCAAACCATTCAAAGGGTGTGCGCTACTTATCTCGACATTAGATAACGTATCAGTACAGTAATGAGCATCGCGAATGATTATATCATAAGTACCTGTTTGCAAGTTTTGGAAGGCGGCGGTGCCTTGATAAGATGTACCAGAATTGATTGAGTACTGGTAGGGTTGAGTTCCTCCACTTACCGACACTTGAATTTTTCCAGTATTAGCATCCCCGCAGTTTGGCATTGCTACTGTAGCGGCTGCATCCATCGCTGGTGGCTCATTAAGGACAATAACTGTATCTTCTACGCATCCTGTTTCTTCGTTGGTTATACTTACGAAATATGATCCTGCCGGTATGTTGCTTATACTATTTGTATGATTTCCATTTGACCATGAGAATAGAATGCCTGATTGATTTCCAGTAATGGATATTGATGCGAAGCCATCCGACAGCCCATTGCAGCTAACGGGGTTAACATTAACTGAACTGATTCGTGATGGCGGTTCGGATATTGTGAATGGGATAGTTTTTGTGCAGCCCGACACGTTATCGGTTACGGTTAACGAATAAGGACCAGCAGATAAACTGTCTGCTCGTATTCCGTGCATGCCATTCGACC
>JAFDYM010000019.1 GCA_018267435.1 Bacteroidota bacterium
ATACTACACTTGCCAACTCGGTAACTATTAAGATAGATGTAAAGAAGGGCCAGCGCGTAAAAATCAACCACATCAACTTTTACGGCCAGTACGAAATAAAAGAAGCAAAGCTGAAAAGGCAGATGAAAGAAACCAAGGAGAAGATAAAGTTCGACTTGGATGGCTTGCTGCAAGTAAAGAAAAACCTACAGCGCGACTCGATGCGCATACGCTGGTATGCTGTGCCAGGCGGTTTATCTCCCCTTACACTATGGGAATACAGCGCACGCCACGTTAACTTGAACCTTTTTAAAACATCGAAGTTTAAGCGCGACCAGTACGAAGAAGATAAGATTAAGGTAATTGAGTTTATGCAAAGCAAAGGCTACCGCGATGCACGCATAGTGCGCGATAGCATATACTTTGAAGACAAGAAAACCATGAACATAGATATAGTAGTGGAAGAAGGACGCCGCTACTATTTCCGCAACATATACTACGATGGTAATACGAAGTACCCGGATTCGTTGCTAAACAAAATAGTGAACATAAAGCGCGGCGAGGTATACAACCAAAAACTGCTTGATGAGCGTATATTCATGAACCCTAATGGTGGCGACCTTAGCTCGCTATACATGGATGACGGCTACTTGTTCTTTAGCGTTACACCGCTTGAAGTAAAAGTAGAAGGCGACTCGATAGATATAGAGCTACGTATAAACGAGGGTGCACAAGCTACCATACGCGAAATACGCATAAGCGGCAACACCAAAACCAACGAGAAAGTTATACGCCGCGAACTGCGTACCCTACCGGGCAACAAGTTTAGCCGTACCGATTTGATACGCTCGCAGCGCGAGATAGTAAACCTTGGCTACTTCGACCCACAACAGCTAGATGTAGTGCCTATACCTAACCCTGAAACGGGAACGGTAGATATAGAATACCGCGTGGTTGAAAAACCTAGCGACCAGTTGGAACTTTCGGCAGGTTGGGGCGGTAGCGGCTCGGCAGGTGGTTTGTTCGGTACATTGGGTGTTAACTTCACCAACTTCTCGCTTAAAAATATTGGCGATAAGAAAGCTTGGACACCGCTACCATCGGGCGATGGACAGCGCCTAGGTGTGCGTATAAACAGTAACGGCCGCGCTTATCAGTCATACAGCGTATCGTTCACCGAACCTTGGCTTGGTGGCAAAAAACCATTGGCTTTAGACTTTGCTTTCAACCGCTTGCGTGCCAACTCGTTCAACGATATAACCGACCTGAACAAGATAACAGGTAAGTATTTCAGCACCAGCGTTTACCTAGGTGTAACTACCCGTTTGAAATGGCCAGATGACTTCTTTACCATATCGGGTGGTATCGAGTTCCAGCATTATATATTGGATAACTACAACACCTTCTTCATATTCAGCCAAGGTAAAGCTACTAACCTAAACGCGCAGATAGCTATAGCCCGCGATAGCCGCGACATGGCAGGCCCTACCTTCTACAACAAAGGTATATACCTAATGCTACAAGCTAAGGCTACCTTGCCTTACTCGTACATGTTTAACGGCCGTAAGAATATAGACTACGAAAACCCAGATGTGCCAGATGCTACACGCTACCGTTTTGTAGAGTACTACAAGTTCAAGTTCCTAATGGAATGGTACTTGCCTGTATGGAAGAACCTAGTAGTGAAGACCTCGGCTAACATGTCGTGGATGGGCTACTACAACCCTAAAATAGGCTACTCTCCTTTCGAGCGTGTTGAATTTGGTGGCGATGGTTTAAGTAACCTTAACCAAGGTACACAGCTAGGCCGCGATATCGTATCTATGCGTGGTTACCCAGTAGTAACACCTACGGGCGGTTCACCTATATACAACAAGTTCTCGGTTGAGTTGCGCTACCCTATATCGCTTAACCAAAGCGCCACCATATACGCCTTGGTATTTGCCGATGCTGGTAACTACTGGAACAAAATAAGCGACTACCGCCCTTACGACCTTGCCCGTTCGGCTGGTGTGGGTGTGCGTGTGTTCTTGCCTATGTTCGGTTTACTTGGTTTCGACTACGGTTTAGGTTTCGACCGCGAGAAGTTTGGCTTAACACCTGCGGGCAAAAACATATTTGCCAAGTATGGTCAGTTTAGGATAATACTAGGCCGCGAACCGGAATAGAAAGCGTGAATGGGGCCAGGGACATGTGATATGTTCAGTGCAAATTGTAATAAGTTGAAGGCTAACACGCTTTGCCAAAAAAATGAAAAATGAAATTTGCATTTTAACAATGGCATCGAAATTGGTCTAAATAGAAAAACAATAAAAACGACTATGAAAAAGATATTTGCTGCACTTGCCATTATGTTGGTAGCTACCACTGGTAGCATTGCCCAAAAGTTTGCGTATGTGGATATGGACTACATACTTGCCCAAATGCCTGCATACAACGAAGCCCAAAAGCAACTTGATAAAGTAGCCGAAGGCTGGCAGAAAGAAGTAGAAGCCAAAATGAAAGGCGTAGATGATATGTACAAGCAGTTTCAGGCCGAGCAGGTGCTAATGACCGATGCCATGAAACAGCAAAAGATAAAGGAGATTGAAACGAAGGAAAAAGAAGTGAAGGAGTTTCAAAAGGCTAAGTTTGGCCCAAGTGGCGAGCTTTTTAAAAAGCGCCAAGAGCTTATAAAGCCAATACAGGATAAGATATACAACGAAATATCGAAGTACGCTTCGGCTAAAGGTTATGACGTCATCTTCGACCGTTCAAGCGGCCCTACCATGCTTTTTGCTAAGGAAACCTTGAATAAAAGTGCCGATATATTAACCCAAATGGGCATAACACCTAAACCAGCAGGCCAGTAATATAGATTGGCATAAAAAAGTATCTTTGGCGCTATAAATGAGGAAGTATTTTGCCATTATCGTATTGTTCTTTACAGTAAGCACTGCTTCTGCCCAAATTAAGTATGGCCACATCAATTCAGATGAAATAATGGAAGCCATGCCCGAGTTTAAGCAGCTAAGGGCTAGCCTGGAACGTAAGCAGCGGGAGCAGGAAAACAAGGTAAGGGCCATGTATACCGACTTGCAAAAGCGCCAACAGGACTTGCAAGAGTACGGCGAGGGACTAATGCTAGCTGTGGCCGAAGAAAAAGCCATAGAGCTTGATAGCCTGCAAAGGGCCATAGTAGCATACCAGGAAGGTACAGGCGACGAGCTAGACAACCTGCGCTTTAAACTACTAAAGCCGCTGAACGACAAGTACCTGAAAATAGTAAATGCAGTAGCTAAAGAAAACGGCTACACACTTATACTAGATGAAAGCAAGGGCATAGTAGCATACGGCAACGATAGCTACGACATAACGGCACTGGTGAAAAAGAAAATGGGAATTAACTAATAAATACTATAATTACTAAGTACAAACCAAACGACAAAATGAAGAAGAACATCCTAGCCTTAGTTATCGCACTATTTACTTTTGCAGGTACTGTAAGCGCGCAACAGAAAATAGGCCACATTAACTCGGTAGATATACTTACTGCTATGCCTGAGTTTAAAGCAATGCAAGACGAACTACAGAAGCAAAAAGATACTTACACTAAAGTATTGGAAGGCATGTACGGCGACTATGAGAAAAAACAAATAGAGCTGCAAAACCTTAGCAAAACCCAAGGTACGCCCGATGCTATATTGGAAGTAAAATACCAAGAGCTTCAGCAGCTACAACAGCGTATACAAGATTTTGAAGAGAAAGTAAACAACGACCTTCAAAAAGCACAACAAGAAAAATTGAAGCCTATCAACGATAAGTATATGAAGGCTGTAAAAGAAGTAGCTACTGCTAACGGCTATGCTTATATACTTGATGTAGTAAGTGGTGCATTAGCATACTTTCCTGAAGGCACTAACGACGTAACCGACCTAGTAATGAAGAAACTAGGTGTTACTCCAGCTCCATCTACCGGTACTAAGTAGTAGCGGGCTGTAGCTCAGCAAACAAAGAAACATGAACAATCAACAACCCATAGGGATATTTGATTCAGGCATTGGCGGCTTAACGGTCGCCAATGCTGTTTCTAGGCTATTGCCTAACGAGCAGTTAATATACTTTGGCGATACCGCCCACCTGCCCTACGGCGATAAAAGCCAGGCTTTGATACAAAGCTATGCCACTACCATTACCGACTTTTTGCTGCATAGCAAGGGCTGCAAGGCTGTGGTTATAGCCTGCAATACTGCTTCGGCTGCGGCCTACGAGGCATTGCGAGACAAATATGATGTACCCGTAATAACGGTTATAGACCCCATGATAGAGGCTGTAATAGCCGACCATAACGTAAAGAAGGTAGGCATAATAGCCACCAAAACCACTATTGCATCTGGCGTGTATCAAGAGAAGCTGAGCCGCCGTAAACCGCAGCTACAATACAGCGCTATGGCTACGCCCCTATTGGCCAGTATGATAGAGGAAGGCTTTTATAACGATAATATAAGCCATGCAGTATTAGAGAACTACCTAGGGCACGAACAGCTGCAAGGTATTGACGGATTGGTGCTGGCATGTACACACTATCCGCTTATTAAAAACGAAATAGACGCCTACTACAAAGGCAAGGTTAAGATATTCGACTCATCGGAAGAGGTGGCTAAAAAGCTAAAATGGATACTGGAGAAAGAAGGCCTAGCCGCCAGCAGCAAAAAAGCCGATGACGTATTCTATGTAACCGACTATACAGATTCGTTCGAGAAGACAACACAGAC
>JAFDYM010000001.1 GCA_018267435.1 Bacteroidota bacterium
ATTACATCCTGCAGCCTAATATTGATGGGTTTATTAAGAATTAAGCCCACGGTTCCGTTTTCCTCATCGTTGCTACAAACAAGTACTACGGTACGCTTAAAGTTCTCGTCGAACATAAACGGTTCGGATAACAGCATTTTTCCCGGTGTTATATCCTTCTCTTTTTCGAATTCATAGCTCCATATCCTTTCGTTCTCATCCATGTTTTCCCCTTTGTTACAAAAGCTATATTACACAAAAAGCAGCCATGGTTGCAAGTGGCTGAATTTTATTTATAAACGCTTGTTGGGCAAATTGAGTTTAATGCTTAATACGGTATTAACATTATTTTCCGACATTTGTAGCGGACACATACTAATTACTTATGAAGAAACTATTACTTATAGCAGCCGCTATGTATTGCAGCTTGCAAATACATGCCACCATTTGGGTTGTAACCAACAGCGGCAATACTTTTAGCCCTGCATCTATTACCATTACCGCTGGCGATACGGTGTCGTTTCAGCTAGCAGGCTCGCACAATGCGCAAGAGGTAGGCGTAAATACCTACAATGCAAACGGCAATGCGCCTATTATAGGCTTTCAAACCAACTTTGGTGGAGGGTTGGTAACTGGCCTTTCGGTAGGTACGCACTATTATGTGTGCGACCCGCACGCCAGTATGGGCATGAAGGGTATAATAAATGTAAACCCTGCACCAACCATAATAGTGCCCAACGTATGGATAAACGAGTTGCATTACGATAATACCGGTACCGATAGCAATGAGGGCTTTGAGATAGCAGGCACAAGTGGTACCGACCTTTCGTGCTACAAAGTATATTACTACAATGGCTCGAACGGGCAAGTATATGATAGTGTAAGCCTTTCGGGTTTTTTGCCTTTTCAGGCTTGCAACTGGGGCGCTAAGTGGTTTGGTACAGCTGTAAATTCGCTACAGAACGGCAACCCAGATGGTATAGCACTAGTGTATGCACCAGTAGCTACAGGTTGTGGCATGGGCGGTGTAGATACTGTGTTACAGTTCCTATCATACGGTGGTACTTTTACTGCTACCAATGGCAGGTTGCGCTTTCAAACAAGTGTAGATATAGGTATTACAGAGGGAAGTTCAACACAGGTAAATGAATCGCTACAGCTTACAGGCCGTGGCAATAGGTACAGCGATTTTACTTGGATAGGCGATACCCTTAATACAAGAGATAATGTGAACGTAGGTCAAAATTTTTGCGGCTTACAGCATTTTACTTTATTGCCAGCATCGCTTACCGTAAACGAAGGTGTGGGACAAGTAACTATACCTGTTTTTCTTGATACAGCTAGCCAGTTTGGTACCCAAGTTACAGTAGCGCTTGATGCCGCAGCCGGTACAGCTACCCAAGGTGCTGACTTTACTTTTAGCGATGTGATATTGACATGGCCTGCAGGTACTACCGGCAATATTCAAGTTACAGTGCCAATATTGAACGATAATATTTATGAGCTTACCGAAACCTTTAAGTTAGTTCTTCTCAACCCTACCAATGGTGCAAGCTTAACGGCAGATTCGAGTATAATAGTAAGTATATTGGATAACGATCCATTAAGCGGCGGCGACTGTACAGACTTGTATTTTAGCGAGTACGTAGCAGGTAGCGGCAACAATAAGGCCCTTGAAATATATAACCCTACCGCAAATACTATCGACTTATCGGTATATAGCATACAGAAAACTACCGATGGTGGTGCCGTATCAACTTATGGCCTATCGGGTACTATAGCAGCAGGCGATGTATATGTGTTGGCTAACCCTAATGCTGTGGCTGGTATAACAGCACAAGCCGATGTGTTGAATGCATTTATAGATTTTGATGGTAATGACGGCTTGGCACTTATGCATCTTGACCAAACTATAGATGTAATAGGAGAGCTAGGTGTAAACCCAGGCACAAGCTGGGCAGTAGGTACTGGTAGCACACAGAACCATACCTTGATTCGCAATTTCTATACTTATATAGGTACTAGCGATTGGACCACTGCTGCTGCTAGCTACAATGTGTTTACTAGCGATATGATTGATTCATTAGGTGTACACCACACCGCACCATGTGGTACAGTTGCACCTCCACCACCTGCTTATATCCGCTTTAAGAATGTAGTAGATACGGTAGATGAAGCGAATGTAATAGTGAAGGTAGTAGTAGAAATAAACAATACGACTAACAACACTTATAGCTATACCGTAGGTTTTGATGCTGCTAACTCAACTGCAATAGCAAACGTTGATTTTAGCTCGGCAAACCAAACCTACTCCCATGGAAATGGTGTACATGTAGATACTATTAACCTATCGGTAATAGATGATGCATTGATTGAGCAAATGGAGAATGTTCAGTTACGTTTTTATAACGTGCCAGCCAATGTGTTCCCTACTGCAGATTCAGTGTATAATTTGTACATACGCGATAATGACATACTTACTGTTTCATTTATAGGTGCAGGCTTAGCATACAGCGAGGGAGATGGTACTGTGCCAGTTAAAGTAGTATTGTCTACACCTACTGATAGTGTTATTACAGTGCGTGTAACCTTAGCGGCTGGCAATGCAACCCAAGGTAGCGACTTTGTTTGTAGCACTGATACCATAATAGTGTTTCCTGCATTAAGTATGGATACACAAGCGGTATGGGTAACTATAATAGATGATAACATAGATGAGTCGAATGAACAAATCAACTTCGACATGAGCAATGCTACAGGTGGATCTACCATACTAGTACAAGCGTTTACTTTAACTATAGTAGATAACGATACTACAGCCACTGGTATAGAAGAGCTAGGTACAGCTAATGGTATAAAGCTATATCCTAACCCAGCGGTAAATATGTTGAACCTGCAAACAGAAGCTGATATAGAACACATGGCTATAAGCGATGTACTAGGTAACATAGTAATACAGCAAGATGCAATGGCTACTGGTAAGCATAGTGTAGATGTAAGTGCTTTGCCTGCTGGTATGTATATGGTGAACATAGCTATGGGTGATAGAGTTATTGCACGCAAGTTTATAAAGTCGGAATAAGTTAATGCCGTACATTATATAAGCAAAACCCTGCCGTTTAGGCGGGGTTTTGCTATATTTATACTAACCACTAACCGAAAAACATGAAGGACTTATACTCGCTGATAATAGCGCTAGCTATTACTGCATTGGCACATGCGCAACAGGCACAAATAAACTTAGTATTGGTAGCACCTACCGGCTTTAATAGCCCAGTAGATATAAAGCACTGCGGCGATAACAGGATATTTGTAGTAGAGCAGCAGGGCGTTATCCGCATAATGGATAAGAATGGCAATATTAATCCTACTGCCTTTTTGAATATAACTGATAGGGTGAACAGTAGCGGTAACGAGCAGGGATTGCTTGGCCTAGCCTTTAGCCCTAACTATAAGCAAGATGGATACCTATATGTAAATTATACCACGGGTAGTAGTGCAGGCTCTACACGCATTTCGCGCTTTAGTGTAAGCCAAGCCGATAGTAATGTAGCCGTGTTAGGTAGCGAGAAGATATTGCTAAGCTTTACCCAGCCATACACTAACCACAATGGTGGCGGTATGCTGTTTGGTAAAGATGGATACCTGTATGTATCGCAAGGCGATGGCGGTAGCGGTGGCGACCCTGCTGGCAATGGACAAAGCTTAAATACCTTGTTAGGCAAAATACTAAGGCTAGACGTAAGCAATGCCGATACAACTTACATGATACCGCCATCTAACCCATTTGTAGGGCAAGCCAACACAAGGCCAGAGATATGGGCCTACGGCGTGCGCAACCCTTGGCGTGTATCGTTCGATAGGTTGACGGGCGATTTTTGGATGGCAGATGTAGGGCAAGATGCTTATGAGGAAATTGATTTTCAGGCAGCATCATCAACTGGTGGAGAGAACTACGGCTGGCGCTGTAGAGAGGGTATGTTTGCTTGTACAAACTGCAACACAAGCGGCTGCCCAAGCACAGGCTTTACCGATCCCGTATTCAGCTATTCGCAAAGCGAGTTTAGTAGTTGCTCGGTAACGGGCGGCTATGTGTACCGTGGTGCGCAGTATAGCAACCTGTTCGGCAAGTACATATTTGCCGACTATTGCAGCGGTAGGTTCTGGAGCATAAAGCCATTAGGCAATGGGCAGTTTGACCCTGATACTTTGCAGGACTTTACCAACTTTCAATACACCAGTTTTGGGGAAGATAACAACGGTGAGTTGTACCTAGCTTATCGCGGCAGCGGCACAGGTGGTAGGATATACCGTGTAACTGATGGTTCTGATTGTAAGCCTGTGGCATTTATTGCTTCTGCCGATACACTTAGCACTTGTGGCTCGGCTACGGTAAGCGCACTGTATGGCGATACCTTACAATACCAATGGTATAGCAGTACGGGCATAGTAAACGGAGCAAATAGCTATATGCTTACCGTACAGAATGAAGGTTGGTACAAAGTACAGGTAAGCAAAGCGCAAGCAGGTTGCAGTGCTATGTCTGATTCTGTGTTTATACGCATCAATCAAGCTACGCCTATTACAGAGAATGGACCAACGCCAGTGTTGTGCAGAGCAGCCAGTGCAGCATCGTTGGTTGACTATGTAGCACCTATAGGTGGAACGTTTAGCGGTGCGCATGTAAGTGGTAATAGCTTTAACCCTGCCAATGCCGATACGCTGAACCAAGTGCTTTACACTTATGTAAATGAGGACGGTTGTACTTCTACCTACCAACTGCCTGTGCGTGTGGGCGATGCTACGCTGCTTACGGTTAATATAGCTAGTATGAACTATTGTAGCGATGATGCAGCTTTTTCTTTAAGTGATTATGTTAGTCCGCTAGGTGGTACATACAGCGGCACAGGCGTATCGAATAATAATTTCGACCCTAGCGTTGCCCAGCCCGGCCCTAATCAGGTGTTGTATCATTTTTACAATAGCTATGGCTGTACATCGGTGGATAGTGTAGAGATTTTGGTAGTGGAGTGCGTAGGTATAAATGATATTGACAAAGGCTTAGCAGTATCGGTGTACCCTAACCCTAACAACGGTGTGTTTAATATTAACGTGTCTTCTAGCCATATACAAAAGGGTACGCTGAGCATAAGCGATGCTACTGGCCGCGAAGTGTTTAAGAAGGAGTTGACACTAAATGCTAAGCAAAGCATTGCAGCGCCGCAGTTGAGCAAAGGTGTATACACCATTAATTTGATAGGAGAGAAGGGCCGCGCTGTAAATAGGATAGTAGTAGAATAGCAGCAACATCATGATGAAATACATAGGTCTCGCCATAGCTATATTGATAAGCACATATAGCAAAGCGCAATTGAATATATCGTTGCGCTTGCAGCCCTCTACACAAGTAAGCAATGCGCCTGCTGTGCATAGCGGTGCGTATGGTATCTATAACGGTAAGTGGTTTTTTATTGGTGGTAGAAAGAATGGCCTGCATGGCTTTCAGCCCCCCTTCGCCTTTGAAGGCGATGGCATAAACGATACTATCTACATAGTTGACCGCCACACTAATCAAAGTTGGAGGGCAGATGTGTACTCATTGCCCACAGCTATACGCGAGCCCATTACAAGCAGTAACATGCAGTTCTACCTACAAGATAGTACACTGTATATGGTAGGCGGCTATGGTTGGAAGGATAGCCTACAGAACTTTATAACCTGGCCTACATTGACCGCCGTAAACATAAGCGGCTTGATGGATGCGGTAATGAGCAATGCGCCTATTACGCCATACTTTAGGCAGATAGAGGATAGCGTGTTGACGGTGTGCGGCTCGCACCTGCATAAGTTGGATAGCACGTATTACTTAGTGTTTGGGCATAGGTTTGATGGCTACTATGATAGAAGCGATACAACGGGTTTTCACTTTCAGGAATACACACATGAGATACGCAAGTTTAATATACAGGATGATGGTGTAAATTTGAGTTTGGCTAACTATACTGCCGTGCGCGATACTGCTAACTTCCGTAGGCGAGATTTCAATTTGATTCCTTTCTACAACCCTTGGACTACGCAGATTGGTTTAACCGCTTATAGTGGTGTGTTTAGAAAGAACACTGTGTTACCATACTTGAATTGTATTGATATATACGATACTACTTACCGTGTGCGGAACGACTTTAACCAGAACATGAACCAATACCATAGTGCGGTGTGTGCGCTCTATGATTCTGCCAATATAACGCAGCATAACTTGATGTTTGGTGGAATGAGTATGTACTATATGGATACGATTACGAACACCAAGCGTGTTGACTCGCTGATACCATTTGTGCAGACTATAACCGATGTGGTACGCAACTTGGATAATGATTACTTTGAGTTCAATGCAGGCATACGTATGCCAGCACTGCTAGGTACTAATGCCTACTTTATGTTGAACGATACGCTACCCCTGTACAAGCAGC
>JAFDYM010000200.1 GCA_018267435.1 Bacteroidota bacterium
ATCTGCAATAATACTTCAATTTTAGCTTTTGTACAAGAAAAAGTACTAAGTTCATTAAAAAAACTTTACTACGAATCTAATTGATTGATTTTCAGTAGGCGTTTTATCCTGAATTTTTTGCTTGCAATATAACCCCTATTGGTCCAAGTTTAGCATAGCGTAAATGGTCCTATCATTCTCCGCTGTTCCCAGTTTGCAACTAGGAACCATAAATAACCCTAACTGGTCCAAGTTTAGCGTAGCGTAACTTGGTCCTACAATGTTGTAAGCTTTCAGCTTACCATACCACATCAGGGCTAAAGCCCTTCTTTTTTTCCATCCTTATCTCCGTGTTCAACTCCGCAATCTAAAACATGATACATGGTAGCGAGAATAATGGTCGGCGTCTCCGCCGACCATAGAGAGTGTGCTTACTACCTCGTCCTAAAGAATCTTTTTCCTCGCATGGGGGGCGCTACCCCCCATGCGGGAAACCCGATTTGCATTTGCCCTATTCCATGTTGTATCTTTGCATTGTAAAGGTCGATTTCCTGGTTAGCGCTTGGTTATTGGCTGGCCCTGTTTCTGTTTATTGCAAGAACAAGCTACGGGAGTCCACAGTTCCGTTCATTGATTTTAATTGTTTATTACTGTTTTAATTTTCTGCCTTGCCGAGTGTTGATGTGCCTGCACCATTGGTACTGTCAACTATACTTTGCAAGGATTGTGAATGGTGGAATCAGTGCTATGTTGTTTCGTTCGGCTGTCACCGTTAGCCGATGCGGATTGCCAATATAGCGCGTGAGCGGTGGAATCAGTTCTATGTTGTTCGAATCGGTTGTCACTGTTAGCCGATGTAGATATACGGCATAGTCCGTGAGCGGTGGAATCAGGCCCTTGTTGTTCCAGTTGGTTGGCACCGATAACCAATGCGGATTTCCGGCAAGGATCGTGAGCGGTGGTCTCTGCCCTCCTAAGCCTCGCTAAAGGTGGAAGGTTGTGGATTGACTGCGTAGTGCAAACTATGTGGAAGTGTTATAGCGGAACTGTTGGTCTCCCGTTTTATTTTTTATTGTCCCTTCTTGGTCGGCGTCCACGCCGACTAATAATTATTTGCCACTTGCTTTCCAGCAAGGGGCTATTTGTGTTTATATCACGCAGTTTGCCTGCGAGGTTATACTCGCTGCACAGCCTCGCGGTTTATACTCCCCTTCCTTCCCAATTTTTTATTTTAAGATAATTTTGTTTTGTATTTTTCGTGCACATACCCCTGTACATGAAAAATACATTGTTTGTAATACTGCTTATGCTGCTGCATGGCATAGGCTTATCGCAAGCCATACCCAAATGGCAGTGGTTGCGCACGCAAAGCGGTACCAGTAACGAAAGTGCACCCGCCATAGCGCAGGCTGCCGATGGCAGCTTATACGCGCTTACCACTTTTTACAGCCCTAGCCTTAGTGTTGGCACTAACGTATATGTAAACACAGGCGCCGCAAATAACTATACCGATATTGCTTTTACCAAGTACAATGTACAAGGTAGCATAGTATGGAGCAAGCACCTAGCTACTGGCAAGTACGAAACGGGCTATGCCGTAGCGGTAGATAAGTGGCAAAACGTATATATAGCTGGTACCTTTTGGGGCGATACGCTTGATGTAGATGGTACTATACTACACCAGGCACCTAATGTAGGCGGTGGCGATATATTTTTGGCTAAGTACCGCAGCAACGGCAGCTTGGTATGGGCGCGCGCCTGGGGCGATTCGCTTAGCGACTGGGCATCTTCCTTAGCTTTCGATACTGCTGGCAACATATACATGGCAGGTGCTTTCAATAGTTTTAAGTTGCGCCTTGGTGTTTACACTCTAAACAACGTTAGCTCTAACACATATACCGATGGCTATATTTCGAAGCTTGATACCAATGGCAATGTGATTTGGGCAAGCAGGTTTGGCAACAGGGGCAGCGAGTATGTAAACGATATAGCTATTGATAAAGCGGGCAATGCATTTGTAACGGGTTATTACATGGGTATGTCGCCACACTTGCAGCCCGATACTATTTTCCCATTTGTTCGTTTCGATGAAATATACCTGCTAAAGTACAATGCCAATGGCGTATTGCAATGGGGGCAAAATGCTGGTGGTGGCAACAACGATAGGTCATTTAGTGTAAGCCTTGATAAAGATGAAAACCCTTTGATAGTTGGCTATTTGTGGGGTGTAACCTATTTCGAGGGGCAGCAAATACCTGTTACGGGTAATCAAATTGCTGCCTTTATGGCCAAGTATCATACTAGCATGGGGCAGCTACAATGGGTAAACAGGTATAGCGGCTTTGCTTTTAACGATATAGTGCACGATACTGTAGGCAATATGTATTTGGCAGGTTCGTATAATGCCGGTACTACCGTTTTCGATACCCTCAACCTGCCTGCTACAGCTACTAGTGTGCCAATGGTATTGTGTTTCGATACTAGCGTACGCGCTGTATGGGCCAAGCTAGGTGCCGAGCAGAGTAATATTATGAAGCTAAGTGCAAACAGCGATGCAAGCATTATTTATGCTTCGGGTACGTATGGCCCTGGCTTTACATGGGTAGATAATGTACAGTATAGCAATGCAGGCGGTACAGATGTACTGCTGGCACAGCTTGCCCTACCCGCTGCCGAACCTGCTTTAACCTTGCAAGCAGCGGCAGTACCGCCTAGCTGCCAAGGCATGGCCAACGGCAGCATTAGCTTGAGTATAAGCGGCGGGCAAGCACCGTACACTTATAGTTGGAACATTGCTGAAACCGATTCGGTAGCCAATAACTTGGCCGAAGGCACCTATGCCGTTACGGTGTACGATGCCGCCAATGATAGTGTAGTATATAGCACTACGCTTGTTGCGTTTCCTTTACCTACAGCAGCCATTGCGGCCACTGCCGATACCGTTTGCTATGGCGATAGCATTGTTCTTTCGGCAACGGTTACGGCTGTGCAGCCTTATGGTGTTTCGTGGTTAGTAAATGGACAAGCAAGCACTACTGCCAATGTAGTACTGTATGCTACTGGCCCCGTAGCGCTTAGTGTAACCGATGCCAACCATTGCCAAACCACGGTGTACGATACCTTTACGGTACTGCCACAGCCTAGTGTACTTATAAATGCCAGTGCCGATAGCTTGTGCAGCGGCGATAGTGTGCTGCTTACGGCTAATGTGCAAGGTATAGCCCCTTATAGCTATCAATGGGATGTGGATGGCTCGTTGTTGAGCGCTGACTCGATATATGTGTATGCACCGGGTGCTATAAGCTTAAATGTTAGCGATGCCTACC
>JAFDYM010000201.1 GCA_018267435.1 Bacteroidota bacterium
CCAATTGAGATGCTCCAATGCACGTGGATGAAAAAAGCCCACTACCGACTTACTGATGATAACCACACCTGCTATAATGATGAGCACGCCCTCGAAGCCTGCGGATAGAAACTCCACCTTGCCGTGGCCATAAGGGTGGTCGGCATCTTTTGGTTTAGATGATAGGTACAAACTATAAAGCGCAAACATACCCGCCGCTACGTTTATGATAGACTCAAGCGCATCGGTGAGTATAGTATTGGAATGGGTAAGAAAGTAAGCCGTAAACTTAGCGCCTAGCAATAGTATGCCTATTACCACAGCCACTAGCTGAATCCTGAAAAGGTCTCTATCGGTGTACGGTTTAGCCATGCTTATATCTTACTGCATATAGGGCAGGTATCCTCGTTATGTCCGCGGGCGGGGCAGTACTCCCTACCGAAATATATTATCTGCAAATGCAGCTTGTTCCATAGTTCTTCAGGAAACAAACGCTTGGCATCATGCTCCGTTTGCTCTACGTTTTTGCCATTGGTAAGCTTCCAGCGCTGCATCAATCTATGTATGTGTGTATCTACAGGAAAGGCAGGTACATCAAACACTTGGCTCATTACCACACTGGCTGTTTTATGCCCTACGCCCGGTAGTGCTTCCAAGTCTTCGAAAGTATTCGGCACTTGGCCGTTGTGCTTCTCCAACAGTATTTCCGATAGACGGTGTATGGCCTTGCTTTTGGCAGGTGCCAATCCGCAAGGGCGGATGATGTCAGCTATCTCCTCCACCTCTAGCTTTACCATTTGCTTGGGTGTTTTGGCACGCTCCCACAGGTGAGGCGTTACTTGGTTTACCCGCACATCGGTACACTGTGCCGATAGCAGCACCGAAATGAGCATGGTGTAAGCATCGGTATGGTCGAGCGGAATGGCGGGGTTGGGGTATAGGTCCTCCAAGGTTTCGATGATGAATTTAACCCGCTCTTTTTTGTTCATAAGGGTACGAATATAGTGCATTGGTAGCAGTAGGCAATGGGATGCAGTAGGCAAATGAATAAGTAGTCAATGAGGAATCTCTCTTAAGGTTTGCGCTAGTTCGTTGCCGTTGATTTCAATCAACGGAGCAAGTAAACGCCAACAGCACGAAGGCACGTGGTGCGCAGAACTAATGCGAGGTACGCCATAGTACCGCCCATAATATTTCTTTGTATTTAATCTGGCAATCTGTGGCTAGGGTATGGCATTAAAACAACAAAGCCGCGAGGGGTAATCTTGCGGCTTTGGAAAAATGTATGTCAATTAATCAATACCCTATCTCATTTGAACCAGTTGCTGGCTGTATATATTGCCGTTGATGGTGGTTTTTACTATCAGCATGCCGCTGTTGGCAGGGTTGGCGGTGGCATCGTAGTTAAGGCTGTAAGTGCCGGCACTTTGCTTGCCGTTGTATAGTATGCTTATTTGCTTGCCGCTCATGTCGAACACCTCTACCGATACGTTGTTGTTCTTATCAACTAGTGTATAGTTAACCGTAGCATGCTCTACAAAAGGGTTAGGGAACACGTTAACCGATACCTCGGGCGCAGTGCCTTTAACCGATGGGGTGGTTTGCACCACGGCTACGTTAGGGCTGTTGTCAACTTTGGTAAGCTCGGTTACACCGCCGCTGCACTGGTAGTTGTACTGCTCCATATAGCTGTTGGTAGCGCCTTCCAACTTTAGGTTAGTACCATCGGTGGTAAAGTTTAGCTCGCCGCTTTTAAAGCACCATACCTTGTTCTCGGGGCGGATGGCACCCTTTACTTCATACTCGCGGAAGAACAGCTTGTTGCCCACCAATACGCCTTCTACCAGCATATCGGCATACTCGCCGTTTTGGGTTATAATGGTGGTAGTACCCGTTACCTTGTCGCCCTCTTGCTTAAGGTCGAACTCGTACTGGAACACCTCTATAAAAGTTGATTTATCCCAAGAGTATTGGCTGCGCTTACCTACCCATTTGCCTGTTACATCTAGCTTGGCTACCTGCTTGCTATCTAGGGTTTTTACATTGGCATCTTGCGCATATACGCCACTTGCAAACAACATGCTTACCGCTAACACTACTAAGGAAATACGTTTCATAGAGGGATGTTTTGGTTAGTTAATTTATAGTTAGATGCTATTGGAATAAGTTTCCATACTAAAAGTAACAAAAAAATTTGGAGGAATAGTTAAAAAGTAGAAGGCAGACCACAGACGACGGACGACAGGAAAAGGGTAGCCTAAGGGGGTATCAACTAGTAAAAAACTGCTACCCCCGTACCCATGCAAGTATTTGATAATTAATTATTTGTAAAAATAAGTTGATACCACCCCCCCCTGAAAATTGAGGATGCCATGCCGTTTGTAATTTGAAGTTAAAAGACCGCAGACGACGGACGACAGGGAAAATAGATAAGTAAGAGAATTAGGAAAATTAAGACCATAAGTTGGCAAGCAAGGCTACAGCAATGAGGGAGATGGTTTGTATTGCTCCCGTCCCACGCCCCTCGTTCTCGTCCCTCATGTTTATGGGCCGTACTGTTGCGCACAGGCCAAAGTGCAGACTGCCACGCGCCTTCGTGCTGTGGGCATTTACGCGGAGGAAATGAGGTGTAATTGGTAAGAGTTGGGGTAAGCGCCAGTGGGAAGAGTAAGAAGAACAGGTTTATTCAAAACATACCCTTCTTACTCTACTAACTTAAGTAATGAAATGATTATTGCTTAATAACTTTAGCAAATCCTCTTAGTTCTCCATGTGCTGTTATTACCTTAACCACATAAGCCCCCGACTCTAAATTGATTAAATCTACGTGATATAGGTTATTAGCTGTAGGTGTTTTCTTTGTGCGAGATACAATGCGACCAGAATAATCTAAAATTTCGAATTCCAAATTCGTATCGGGCCACACATCTTCTATAAAGAAATCGCTTAATGTAGGGTTTGGATATGCTTGTAGGTTTAAGTTGTATTCTACATTAATTAAACCAACCGTTATGCAATTCTGCACTACGGAAACCATTGTATTCATTGTGGTATTTGTCTTGATAGGTTCATTGTAATCGAAATAGATTGATGCAGAATTTTGAATAATCGATTGTTCCGGCAAATTTATAGTTGGACTAACTTCGAATACGACATAGCCATGACTTAGGGGCTCATTTGAGTTGCTATCTGGCAGGTTAATGTTATCAAAAACAAACTTCAATGAATTTGAATCAATTATCTCAGTACGAGTTAAATCATGGCTAGTTGAAAGCACCGATGCAGTACTAATGTCTAAGCCCGTCCTGATTGTATCAACGATAAAAACATTTATTGCAGATGCCGTACCAGTATTTTGAAAGCGGACAGTGTAAACTAGCTTGCCGTCTTTTTGTGTGTAATTAGGTTCGCATGCTCCAGCTGGATATACTTGCTTATCGTTAGGATCGTACGATCCAATAACCGTAAAGCAGTAGTTTTTAATATTGTTAACGGTATCTACATCATTTTGCATTGGTAGCATCATAGCCTTAACGCATATATCCGAACCCAATACAGTTGTTTGATTTACACTTACAGTTAGTTTAGGTGCGAAGTGTTGGTTACCATATACTACTGTATCGATATCCCAAGTAATTGTATTTCCAACTATTGACGAAGGGGCAATCGTTGAGCTTATGTATGAAAATGCGCTATCCAGTTCTACAATAAGTTGGGCATTTGTTTGAGCACACGTATGATTGTGGGCATCTAGCCAAATAGTAGAGACGAATCCTGGCCTAAATGTACTGCCAATTACATTTACATCTAGGTCATACATGGATGTTTGAGAAGGACCACTGATTAACACAGACGCTGATCTTGAACATAAGTTGGAATCCCTTACTACAATTGAATAAATGCCTGGTGCTGATAGATTAACATGTGGGTTACTAGATGGAGGAGTGGTATTCCAAAGGAATGTAAAAGGCTGTGTTCCGCTTATAGCTTGAACCGATGCAAACGATGTTGATGTACAAGAAATGTTTGTAACACTATCGAATTTCAATGCGAAGTTGGCACAACTATCTTGACTAAATTTAGCTGTAAAATAGTCGGTTCCGTAGGCATAATATCCTGTACTAGTAAGTGTACCATTGGTATTTGCAGCATCAAGCAGTAGCGTATTATAGTATTGCCCAGTTGCATAAATATTTAATAAGGAATCTACAACAATATCGATTACATAGGAAGGGCCAGCACCTACCTTAACCCATACAAAATTGCCTTGATAGTCAAACTTCTGTATATACATATCTTTATCAGCAACATTGCTTGGCGTATAGTACATCATTACTCCAACACCGGGGTCTAAGTCTGTACTATCAGAATATGAACAAGCTAAATATGAATTACCTTGTTTATCTAAAGCCAAAGCCGCTCTTTGAATATTAGCGTTAGCATTACCTTTAACCCATAAAAACTGACCATCGGTATCGTACTTGGCTAGAAAAACGCTTGGACTACTTTGTTCTGCAAATATAAGAGCTGTGTCTTGCCCAGGATCAAAATCAACCGATCTGGTTATAGTGCCCATAACGTAAACGTTACCGTTGAAATCTAGTTTCATATCATGTGCATAATCTGCGGAGTTAGTACCTATATCCTTTGCCCATAGGTAATTAACTGCGCTATCATACTTTACTATAAATACATCTCCGGCTCCACCATAAAGTATATCGGATGAATTCGGATCAAATCGGGCCGAACCATTAAACAATCCGCTTATATAGATGTTATTGTGCTTGTCAATCTCTAGTTCTAGATTTTTAAAATTTGTGGGCGATGTTATCGCATCACTTTGAAATAGAGAGTTTGCCAACAATAGATCCCCATTGACATCAAGTTTTGCTAAGAAACACTTTCCATTTGTTGATACACCATTGCTAAAAGTATAAAACTGTGCATACCCTGATATCCAAATAGCTCCCTGATTGTCAAACTCTACGCTTTGAGGTAGCACGCTCATCACTCCCCCATCAAAATGTTTTGCCCATATCAAGTCTCCATTAGTATTCAACTTAGCTACATAGCCAGTACTATAGGTATTTGAATCATTAGCTAGTATGTATTCTCCTATTCCTGTATCGAAGTCTATACCTCCTCTATAATTTCCAACTATAATAATATTACCATCAGGAGTTACTCTTATATCCATAGGGGCATTCTGTTTTGGGGTGCTTAGTCCTGTATCAATACTTTGAAATGCTTTAACCCACAGAACTTGTCCTTGGGATGTCATTTTCTTTATAAATGTAATGTAAGGTCCATTATTTTCAATTACAGCAGTACCAGGACCTAAGTCAAAGTCTATAGTATCTATCCCAATAGTGCCAGCTACATAAATATTTCCAAATTTATCTACGTCTACAGCCGCACCCAGTGTTTTGCCTTGAGTACCGGTATGTTTTGCCCATTCAAACTTTTGAGCATTCGATGTGTTTGCCAATACAAAGCATAAAAATAAGCAGACAAAGTGTTTCATTTCGGTTAGGTTTTGTGCGACTAATATAGCTAACTATTTATAATAGTTATATTTACTTCCACCTTATGCGCCCCACCCACTTCATCGCCGCATACACCGCAGCATTGGCTAGCCAAACTTGGCAGCAGGTAGCACCCTTTATAGCCGATGAAGCAGTGGTTACCATTAGCACGGGCAGTGTGTACCGCGGCATAGCAGCCATACAGCAAGCCTACCAGCGCAATTTCGAGCTGATACAAAGCGAGGAGTATAGCATGCGCGACATACACTGGCTGCACCAAGGCGATGATATAGCCGTCTATACTTTCAGCTTTAGCTGGCAGGGCATCATCAACGGCGAGCTTGCCAACGGCAGCGGACAGGGCTCAGCAGTGATAAAACGCTATAACGATACTTGGAAGCTGCTAGCGGAGCAGTTGGGGAAGTAGGTGGGGAACCGACCATTGACGATAGACCATTGACCATTGAAAGAAGCATAAGTATCGTTGCCGTTGATTTTAATCAACGGTAGAGTAGGTGCTTATGTACCTTAGTTTCTCAACCACCTCTCCCGATAGCTATCGGGACGACACCTCCGCCAGCGGAGGACATTAGCGCTAGTTGCGCAAGTTGTGGTTGTATTTAAGTGTCACAGAAGAAAGATCCTTCGCTATGCTCAGGATGACAAAGGGAGAGTAGCCGAGGACATTAGCGCTGCCCTCTTAAATATTGCTTTTAAAACTTCGTGTCTTTGTGCCTTCGTGGCAATGTATTAATTCCTTCCCGCAAGCAAATAAAGAACCGCCATGCGGATGGCTACGCCGTTTTCTACCTGCTGTAGTACCAGGCTTTGTTTGCTATCGGCTACATCGCTGTTTAGCTCTACGCCGCGGTTAATGGGGCCAGGGTGCATGATGGTTATGTCTTTGTTCAGGCTATCTAGCAAGGCACGGTTTACGCCATAGCTTAGCGAGTACTCGCGCAGGCTGGGTATGAATTTTATGTCCATACGCTCTAGCTGTATGCGCAATACATTGGCTACATCGCACCACTCCAAGGCTTTGCGCAGGTTGGGTTCGTAGGTTACGCCCAGTTCCTCTATGTGCTTAGGTATAAGCGTAGGCGGACCGCATACTTTTACTTTAGCGCCCATTTTAAGCATTAAAGGTATGTCGCTGCCTGCTACCCTGCTGTGCTTCACATCGCCGATTATAAGGTAGTTTAAGCCCTTTAGCGAGCCAAACTTTTGCAGCACCGAGTAGCCGTCCAACAAACCCTGTGTGGGGTGCTCGTGCGTGCCATCGCCGGCATTGATGATGTTAACGGGTACATGCTGCGCCAAAAAGTTGGGCGCGCCGCTGCTACTATGGCGCATTACTATCATGTCCACCTTCATGGCAAGTATGTTGCGCACGGTATCAAGTAGGGTCTCGCCCTTCTTTACTGATGAACCCGATGATGAGAAGTTGATGGTATCGGCGCTCAGCCTCTTTTCAGCCAACTCGAACGATATGCGCGTGCGCGTACTATCTTCGAAAAACATGTTGGCTATGGTAATGTCGCGCAGGCTAGGTACTTTCTTTATAGGGCGGTTAAGTACCTCTTTAAAGTTATCGGCAGTTTTAAAAATAAGGTCAATGTCCGATTTCTCGAGTTGCTTTAATCCAATTAAGTGTTTTGTGCTTAATGCGCTCATTAACCTATATGTGTTTTAGTCTTTGTCTTCTTCAATTATCCAAACGTTATCCTTGCCATCGGTTTCCTTCCATTCCACCTTTACCTTCTCGGCGGTTATGCTATCTATTACCTTGCCTACATACTTGGCTTGTATGGGCAGGTGGCGGTGCAGGCGGCGGTCTATAAGTACCAGCAGTTCTACATCGGCAGGGCGGCCATAGTCAAGCATGGCATCAAGCGCTGCGCGTATGGTGCGGCCCGTGTACAGCACATCGTCTATCAGTATTATGTTCTTACCCTCTAGGCTAAAACCTATATTGGTTTCATCGGCTTCCATAGGGCCCTTGGCGCGAAAGTCGTCGCGATAAAAGGTAATATCTAGCTTGCCGTAGTCTATATGCTTGCCCTTAAGTATACTGGTAAGCTTCTTATATATCCTATCGGCCAGGTATACGCCGCGTGGCTGTACGCCTACTATTGCCGAGTGAGAAAAGTCTTTATGCTGTTCAATTAACTGATGGCAAAGCCTTGTAATGGTAAGGTCAAGTTTCTTGCTATCGAGTATTACGCGAGGTTGCATTTGCATTTGAAGGTTGGGCAAATATAGGCCTTTATGGCTAACATTATAATGCTCTCCTCTGAAACGGGCCTGTTTCCCCTCTGAAACTATATCCACCAATGTGCATAACATTTTATGCTAAAACATTGCGCGTACAGAGTAGGCTTTGTACTTTTCGTTCAATTAATAAAACCCATTAAAACATGGCAACTAAAAAAGCACCAGCAAAGAAGGCAGCAGCTAAGAAAGCAGCTCCAGCTAAAAAGGCAGCAGCTAAGAAAGCAGCTCCAGCTAAAAAAGCAGCAGCTAAGAAAGCAGCTCCAGCTAAAAAAGCAGCAGCTCCTAAAAAGGCAGCTAAAGCAAAAGTAAAAAGGACTCCGAACGCTGCGTTCATGAAAGCCCTTACACCTAGCGCTACATTGGCAGCAGTAGTAGGCAACAAGCCACTACCACGTACCGAAGTAGTAAAGAAAGTATGGGAGTACATCCGCAAACACAAACTACAGGATGCTAAAGAAAAACGCAACATCAATGCTGATGCTAACCTAACTGCCCTATTCGGTGGTAAGAAGCAAGCTAGCATGTTCGAACTTGCTAAATACATCAGCAAGCACTTGTCGTAGTTAGCTACTGTATTGAGGGTACACACCTGCTGATAAGTAGATAATAACCATCGTACATAAAAAATCCCCTAGCCGGTTTCGGCAGGGGATTTTTTATTTGTACTAAGTGTGCGAACGTGTTAATGTGTTTAGGTGTTAATGTTGAATGCAAGGCGCTACACTATTTGCCTACTTATTCATTTGCATATTGCCTACTGATTTTTTTGGCGCGGTACTATAGCGCATTTCGCATACTGTTGGTTGCCACGCGCGCACATACTGTGGTGCCTAGTTTATATAGCTGCAATAAAAAAGCCCTTCGAAATTTTTGTGGATTTCGAAGGGCTTAAATTGTAAGCTATAAATTGTATCCTACTTGAATATACCGCCGAATACCTTCTGTAGTATATCGGTAGTACGTGCAGCAGGGTCTTTGCGTATTTTGGCTTCCTCTTGTGCTACCATGTAAAACAAACCACTAATGGCTTTGCGCGTTACATAGTCTGGCAGATCGGTGCTTACCTTGCTTACAAAAGGTATTTTGTTGTAGTAGGTAGTTATATCTTTCCAGTACTTAGTAGCTAGGCTTTTATCAAGCGCAGTTTTAATGCTTGGCTTAAACGATGTTACCAGCTGCTCGGTAGTAGTACGCTCTAGGAACCTGGTAGCCGCATCTGGCTGTTGGTTGCCTACTATGTTTATGGCATCGTTAATGGTCATTTTTGTAATAGCATTAACGAATATGGGGCCTGCCTGTTTGGCGCTGCTCTCGGCTGCACGGTTTATACTTTTTACAAAGTTATCTACTAGGCTGCCCATGCCTACGCTGCGCAGGGTGTTCTCTATGGTTTTTACCTGTGTAGGGAAAGGTATTTTTATAGCAGTGTTTTTAAAGTAGCCATCGGTTACCGATACTTTGTTTACACCTGCGGTAATGCCTTTGGTTAGGGCTTCTTTAATAGCATTGGCAGCCTCGGTTTGTGTAAAGTTGCCTGTGCCGCTGCCGCCGCCTGTTACAGTATTTATTACATCGGTTACTACACCTGTACCTGTTTTAGTGGTGCCGGTTTTGGTGCCACCTGTGGTGGTACTAGTGCCTGTAGTACCAGTAGTGGTGGTAGTGGTGCTACCTGAACTGCCTGTAGTACCGGTTTTGGTGCCTATTTTTTGTGCCGAGGCTGTATAGCTTATACTAACCAATAGGGCTAACAATAATGCGATAGATTTCATACTTAATGGTTTTTGAAGAACTGCTAATCCAAAGTAATGCCAATTTTTGGAATTGTTAATTACAAAATGAAAAAGGCAGAGAATAATCTCTGCCTTCACATATTTTTACGAATTGTAATTTACTACTGTACGCCCAAGGCATTCAACGTTTCAATGTTTAGGTTGCCTACAGGTAAGCCTTTATCGCGCTGAAACTGTATCAATGCATCGCGGGTCATTTGGCCCATTTGGTTATCTATGGCGCCTGGGTCGTAGCCTTCGCGTATTAGGGCCTTTTGTATAGCCGCTATTTTGCTTTCGGTTATATCTTGCTGGCACAGTACTTCTTTCCACCCTGCATAGCCGCCTTTGCGCACCAGCACACGCTGCATCACCGATTTATAGGTAGCAGGTATTTCTATACGGTTATCGTAAGCATCGGCTATCAATATTTTGCGTTCTACGTTTTTGGTTACAGCTGGCACTTCTACCTCTTTGGTATAGGCTGCGGTTTTTTCAACCTTGCGGGTTACTTTTTTGTATACCGCAGGTGTTTCTACTAGGCATAGTACTTCGCAGTCTTTAGGGTCTGCACTAAGGCAGTTTTGGTCAGCCTTTCCTTTTACCCATTTTTTGCCTGCGGGTGTTACCAGTTCATCTTCTGTTATCAGTTCATACTCGGCTGGTACATTTACGGTTTTAGTATAGGCTGCCTTTACAACCACTACGTCGGTTACGGTTTCGTACTTGGCAGGCACTTTTTCTATATGGTAGCTGGCAGGCTTGTCTATTACCATCTGTGGCACTTCTTCGTACACGTCAGGTTGGTAGCAGCGTGCATAGCAGCGGCCCGGTATGGCGTTCAATGGGTAGTCGGTAGTTTCTGGTGCTTCTGCCACTTGTGTAGTGCGCACAGTGGCCGAGGCAGTAGTATTGGTGTTGTTAGTGCTTATTGGCTGTTGCGTACCAGTGCTATAGTTGCTGG
>JAFDYM010000202.1 GCA_018267435.1 Bacteroidota bacterium
ACCCTACTGGCATTCGATAAGCCGTTGGATATAGAACATGCTAAAATAGCCACCCTCTTATCATCAGTACTGGCGGGTATACTGGGTTTTGCATGGTTGAAGATGGCGACAGGTAGAAAGAAGGGGTCGGCTGAAAATTAACCCCTACCCCATTGGCAGCAATATGCGGAAGGTAGTGCCTTTGCCTACTTCGCTATGTTTTACGAATATCTTGCCTTTGTGGTATTCTTCTACTATGCGCTTGGTAAGCGATAGGCCTAGGCCCCAGCCGCGGCGCTTGGTGCTGTAGCCCGGCTCGAAGATGGTTTCGAATTTGCCCTTAGGTACACCGCTGCCTGTGTCGGTTACGTCTATGGCTACTTTGGTACCTTCGGTGCTTACAGCTATATGTATGCTGCCCTCGCCACCCATAGCATCTAGCGCGTTCTTTAACAGGTTCTCCAGTACCCAGTCAAATAGTTGCCGGTTGATGTTGATAGTAAGCTCGTGCGCAGGCGTGTAGGTCATTTTGGCCTTGCTGCTGGCGCGGCGCTGCATATAGCTTATGTTGCGCTCCAGCGTTTCGTTTACATCTTCTGGTGTAAGCTGCGGTATGCTACCAATTTTCGAGAACCTATCGGCCACTAGGCCCAGGCGGCCAATGTCGTGCTCCAGTTCTTTCAGAATGTGCTCCTGCCCTTTCATCTCGTCTAGCTCGCGTAGGTATTCTACCCAGCCTTCAAGGCTACTAATAGGCGTGCCTAGTTGGTGGGCTGTTTCCTTAGCCATACCTACCCATACCAAGTTCTGCTCGGCGCGGCGCGCACTGCTAAATGCGAAGTATGATATAGCAAGGAAAGCCAAGAAAATGCCTATTTGCACGTAAGGAAAAACGCGCAACTGCTTCAGCGTAGTACTATCATCGTAGTATATGCGCCTTTGCACGCCCTCTCCAAGGTCGGCGGTTATGGGCTCGTGTGCGGCTTCCATCTCTTTTATCATTTTCAACTGCGCCTCGGGCGTGCCCATTTCGGCAGTATCCATATTGCCGTACTCTATTACGTTCAGTTTTTCATCGGTAAGTATTACAGGTGCCGATGCCGAGTTGGTTACCACTTCGGTAATAAAGGTTTCTACCAAGTCGCCCAAGGTCAACTTAAGGCGGGTAAATAGGTTAGAATCCTTATAATAGATATAGTTCTTGCTAAATTTGTAATCGACAACAATGGGCTTGTACATACTAAACTCAGCCAATATATCGGCAGGCAGTTGTGCAAACATCTTTGTGTCCTTAGGTATATCTATGTTGCGCGCCCCTATTATATTGCCTTGCTCATCGGTAAGTATGGCAGGTATATCGGCATTACCAGTTATTATTTCATTAAAAAAGGTAAGCGCCTCGTTGTCTTCTACCGTTAGTATAAACTTGGTACTTTGGGCATATATATTCACCTTCTGCCTTTCCTCGGCTGCTAGGCGGCTGAACAGGTCCTTGGTGTAGCGCACCAACTTAGCCTTACGCTCAATAGCCTCGGCCCACAGGCGTACCTTGTGGCGCTCTTCCTTGGCTATTTTGCTGGCCAGGGTATTGGTGTACACTACCGTACCTATGCCCAGCAGTATGCCCGTTACCAGCAGCACTATCTTCCAATTCGATTTCTGTTTGTATATGTCCATTTACTAAATACAATTTTAGCCACGAAGAAGCAAAGACACAAAGAAGAATGTTGTAGGGTTTTATCAACCCTCTTCTCCACCGCTCGCTACTAGCTACTAGCTACTCACTACTAGCCTATTTCTCTTCCTCCTCTTCAAACTCAATAAACTGCGGCGTTTCTTTTACGTCGAAGTATTTGTCTTCGCGCTTGCGTTCGGCCTCGTTTACTTTCGGGGCTTTGCCGCTAAGCAGGTTCTTCATTTCCTCACGCTCCTTGCGGAAGTCCTCTTTTATTTTGTTGCGGCTGCTTGCCTTGTCAAACTTGATAGCCGGGTTATCAAGCGGGCCGCTCATGCTTAAATATAGGTTTAATCCTTCATAAGGGTCGTCTTCAATATACTGCGCCTGGTTAGTATTGCGGCGGAACTTGTTGGCCAGCAACTTGTGCAGGTTTATTTTAAAGTGGTAATCAACCACATTATCGAAACCATGGTGCCCAAACAAAATCAAGTTCAGCGCATTGCTCTTTATTTCAAACTCAGGAATATCGATACGGCGGTTGGCTATCTTTATTGTATTGCTCAATTCGCTGAAGCGGATATTTTGCAATTCTTCTAACCTTATAAACTTCGATGCTACCTCTAGCGGTTCGAACTTAACCAGTGCGCCATCGGTAATTTTAAAGTCGACAATGGCAGAAAGGTTGTTCATGTCAATATCCTTATAGTTCAGCCATGTGGCATTAAAGGTAATGGCCGTAGTTATAGTACCCTTCAAATGTCTATCGGTAAGCGTTAGCTGACCGAAGTTTTCGCACTCGCGGAATATTTTAGGTATATCTAGCCCCACGGCGCTTACATCCATGTTCAGGTTAAGAGCGTTGTCATCCCTAAACAATACATTGCCCTTGGCGCGCACCTCGCCGCCCATGGCTTTGGTTTGCAGGCTATTTACCTGTATGTTGCCGGGGCTTACGGTAAGCATAGCATCCAAATCATTAAACTGCATTTCGCGGTACACGAAGCGGCCTATCTCTACATCTAGCCGGCCCTGCATACTTATCACCTCGCGTATATCTAGTTTGTTGCGAACCTCACCCTTCGGGCGGTTCTTCTTATTATACGTCTCTAGTATATTACTTAGGTTGAAGGTCTGCACTTTCAGTTTGCCATCTACACCTAGTATTACGTTGTTGCTGCTGCGCTTCTCGCTAAGGTTATATACAAATGGGAACAGGTTGCGAATAATGCCGCTGAATACAAAGTCGGTACTAAGAAAATTCATACCGAAGCCCACGGCTTCTACCACTTGGTCTTCGTACTTTATAGTACCATGTATGTTGCCATAGGTAATACCGTTCTGCCTAAACTCAATATCGCTCATTACAAACTCGCCGCCGCCTGTTAGACTGCTGTTTTGCACATCGCTAAAGTCGTCCTTCTTACCCTTTAAATGGAAGTTACGGAAGGTGATAGTGCCATCTATATCCTGTATAACGCTATCGGGCACAAAGCTGGTTAGCTCGGCTAGATGCAGCACACCGTTGGCGTAGAAATCGAACGAAGGATTGCTCAACTTTTGCAAGCTAAGGCGGAAGTTGAAAGGCTTGTCGTTCAGCGTGCAATTGAAGTTGCTTATCTCCAACTTATCGCTGCCGTTGGCATCCATACTGTAGTATGCCTTCGCGTTTACGTTCTTCAAAAACTTGTTGTACTTGCCTAGCTGCAGTTCGCTATCCTTTACCTCGGCATCTACCTTTACATTGGGAAAACTATTTTTTCCCACCGTGCCTTTTATGTTCGCTTTAATGGCGTACTCGCCCTTACCATTGGCATACTCAAATGCTGTGGCAAACCTAGCAGGCACTAGGGCGAATAGCTGCTGCATTTCTTTACCTGCACTGCTCAGCTCAAAGTCAACCTGGGTTATGTTCTTTAAGGTGCTGAAGTAGCCCGATATATTAAACTCGGTATCTTCTATACCTAGCTTGCCGCCTTTAAAGGTGTACTTCTGCTTTAGCTTATCTACATCAAGCGTAAGCTCGGCGGTAATGTTTTTATCTGCCAGAAACTGCTCGCCGCCTACGTTGATGCGGTTTACTTTCATTTTACTTTTTACATACAGGTCAAACTCGTTATCGCCAAAGTTGCCCTTAACGAACGCATTACCCAGCTTGATGTTGATGTCGGTAGCTTCTACCTTATCGATAAAAGTAAACTTAACATTGCGCAGTTCAGCCTTCTTAAGGTGCAAACCTAGACTGCCTTGGCTCTTCTCTTTGCTCGGCTTTATAATGTCGTAGTTCACCTTGCCGTTGGCATCTTTGTATACGTTTATTTCGCCGCCGCTTATCACCACTTTACTTATCTCAATATCGCTACCAAACAGGCTATATATGTTGCATAGAAAAGAAAACTCCTGTACGCTGATGAGCTTGGTCTTTTTGCGCAGCTTATCCTGTA